>JBOFJV010000159.1:0-2415 GCA_051657005.1 Legionella sp.
AATGGAATCACAGAAGGGTGTCATCGTAAAATGAAACTCATTCAGCGAAGAGCTTATGGTTTTAGAAATTTTGAAAATTACAGAGTGCGTGTTAAGGTGCTCTGTGGGTGATTAGAGCTGCACCCTTAAATGGGAAAGAGCCTGTATTTTACATCGTCAAAAGGACATATTTCAGGTAATGGCTCGCCATCCATCACAACATGGTATTGGTCCACAAAATAGCGAAAATCCTGCAACAATTTATCGATATTTGCATGAGGTTGGTAGCGCATGTGTTGTGCAGACAACGTTTCCCACCAAACACGTTCTGCACCTTGAAGTTGTTTGATGTGGGTCAGGGTATTTTGATATGAAGCACTCAGGAAAATACTCCAATCTTCGGTGTTGTCCAAAAAAGCCGTTTTAAACGTATATCCTAACGTATCAAAAGTCCGCAACAGATTAATGACTTCAGCAAGATTCTTGCTTTGCAATAACCCCAATAAAGCGCGTCCATTTGCTGGCTCAGTTAAATAGCGCTTTATTAATTTCCAATCCAAAACAAAAACAAGAGAAGCACTTTCTGCCTGCTGCGCAAATGCTTTAAGCAATAACTCTTTATCCTGATCAAATTGCTCCCGCGTTAAGAAAAATAAATTCAAGCGTTTTTCAGCATGACTTGCGACATGAAACTGATCGAAAGTCCATCGTAATGGTTTTCTTAATGCACGCGGTTTTTCATAACGAACAGTCAATGGCGAACTGTTGACTTCGGCAGGACGTTTCGCATCAAAGCACAGAACGATCCCTTTAGGATTCCCCGGAGATAAATAAAAACCTTGGAGTAAATGCGTGAAGGAAAGGCCTTCCTGGAAATAAGAATAATGAGTGAACAGCTCATGAGCTGCGCTTGGCGTAACATAAAAAAGCTCAAATGACTCGCGGTAGCGACCAAAAATACTGTACCAGGCTTCAAGTAAATTACCATTACCAAATAAACTGTGTTGCTGCCAATAATAAGGAGATTCCAGTAATTTTTTCAAATTAAGACACTGACCAGTTTCAACGACTTTAATTCCTGGCGGTGCAGCCTGTTCTTGTGAACGCTCCTGATTTAAACTTTGCTGTTGATTTAATTGCAAATGGACGCGTAGCTCTGATTTTTTACCTTTCTTTTTCTTCCTGGAGGCTGATTCTTCCGGCGTATCACGCTCCTTTTTAACGGGAATTTTCTTTTCAGTGACACGCCGGTTGTTGGCAATAATATTTTCCAATTCCAAAAATAATTTTCTGCTCTCAGGCGGATATTTTTCTTCATTTTCATCCACAATGAAGGTAGTAATTTTCCATTGACGCGCGAGAGCAATTAAATCGCGTAACTCTTTTTTGGAAAATAAAAGATGATCGGCAAGACTTTTAACTTGTAGTACCTCTAAATCATAAGAGGCATTTTCAAGGAGATGAACCATGTTCTTGAAAAACTCTTTCTTATACTTCATCTCAACCATATCAGTTTCAGCGGCCTCCTGATTCTTTAAAGACCAGTGAAATTGCATGGATTCCAACTCAGAAGCACCTTTTTTTGCATCTCGGGCGAGATCATCAAGAAGCTTCGCCCTAAATGACTCATCCATTTTGCTTGAAGCCAACCGTTGTTTCCATGAAATACGTTGGTGATGGATGCCTTCGATTTTGATGCATTGGAATGGAAGCTCATCTATTCGTTACGCAAGAATTTCCATATAAGGTATCGCAACATGCTCACTTCTTAATACATAGCCTTCATCCCAACGATTTTCAGTATTGGCATTGAATACAAAAATATCGTCCGTGCTGCCTTTAGCAATCACATGCTCCAGACATGCCTTTAAAAACTCGGGACCAGCCTGCTCAATACACAAAGTTCGTGCGCACGACTCGGATGTACGTGTAGCGCGGCTTCCGTCGAAATTAGAGCTTTGCTTATAAAAAAGAAGTTCCCCTGCTCGCTTGTTTTCCAGGTTTGTTTGACCTGCCCAATATACTGCATCGCGCTCCCACCAATTCACTTTTTCTGGCTCAGGCTCCTCAAGGACATAATCTGGATCTAATAACCACAAATACGCATTACGCGCTAAAATACGTAATAGCGACTTTTGGTCCTTCCTGTTTAATGGACTTTGCTCATCTAAGGTAACAAGCTGTGGACAGCATTCGCATAAGTGAAGAATGTTGGTTAAACTCACATCATCCAGTGCATCTTGATAATCTAAACGCAGTGTCGTTTCTTTTTTCGAGTCAGACCGCACCCGCAAAGCAGGTGGCTTGACGGTGGTGAGCAGCCCCAATGGCTGCCGGCGATTAGTTCAAACTAACTTTAAAAATTACCTTTCTCATCAGCACCGCTCGTTTTATCGAGCTGCTCCTGATTTTGAATATATTCCCTAAGTTTAGATT
>JBOFJV010000160.1:0-5399 GCA_051657005.1 Legionella sp.
CTCACTTTTACTATGGAAAATCCAGGTAAATTTAGGATAAGATTGTACTTCGGCACTTTAATCTCCTTTTGTTCTCTAAATCAATGACTTAGTCTAGACTAATTTGATTAAAGTGCCCCCTTAATTGGTGTAGAGCCAAAAATGGACCGCAAACCAAACAGGTACATGGTATTTATAATGATGGTCTTGATGAGCTAAGTAAATCATTATCCGAATTGGAAGATGGAAATTATAAAATTAAACGTCAGCAAGGTTGGATCGAGTTAGATATTAAATCAGGTTTTTTATTTGGTTCCGGGGATGCGGATTTAAAGCCGGAAGCGTTGGTTAAATTGATGCAAGTAGCTGATAAGATTAAAAAATCATCTACTCTAGTTGTTATAGAATGATATACCGACAATATTCCCATTGAAACACCACAATACCCATCAAATTGGGAGCTTTCAGCCATGCGAGCAGCAGTAGTTGGACGGACTTTAAATTCATTTGGTATTGATACGCACCGACTTTTGGTGACAGGTTATGGCGATCAATATCCCATTGCTGATAATGTGACTGAAGAGGGGAGAGCTCAAAATCGCAGAGTGAGTATTGTTATTTCTGTGAATAGGGATGCGCCTCGCCTTATGAATCCAGGATTAGATCAAGAACCACATAGCGTGGTTATGGGTACTAAAAAGGAAATAAAATGATAATGCTTTTAAGCTTAAATATGATCCTTTTTTCTTTAATAATTTATTACTTATTCATCCAAAGAAAAAGAATGGTTAGTTTTCAAGAGCAAATGGATTATCATAAAAAATTAATTGAGCAAATAACTAAAGATCATCCAGTTTTGATTCATGCTGATTTACTCTTTTCCAAGCAATTAAAAGAAATTAATTCGCAATTGATTAGTATGGACAATCAAATTCAAGATTTGGAAAATAAAATGGAAAATGATGGTGGATACCGTCATGCCTTGCGCATATTAGAAATGGGGGGAATCGCGATGAAATTGTCGAAAATTGTCATTTATCTCCCGCAGAAGTTGATTTATTAATGAATTTACAAGCCTATCGCACAGCAATGAATGGTTCATAACGTTTATCCAATTTGCCTGTAGATAGAAAACTACTTTCACGGTACAATTTCAAGCTTATTTTAATTGAATAATCAAATCCATAATCTGGAGTCACTGGATTATGAGTTTTATGCTGAACTGTTTATAGATGGCACCGTATTGTAGCCTGGGTGCAGCGCAGCGGAACCCGTGGTTCTGAGTCACCTCAATAAACCAGGGTTCCGCTGCGCTGCACCTAGGCTACAATGATCTTTATTTAATTGATACCACTCGATAAACAGTTAGCTACTGATTAAGTTATTTTTAAAGAGACATTATGTTAGAAGTAAATCAAATTAACCTTAATCTGATAGATATCGATAAGCGAGTCGAAGCGCTTAGGGGGTATCTTTGACTTTGACGCTAAAAGTGAGCGTTTGAAAGAAGTTGTTCGTGAATTAGAATCATCTACCGTTTGGGATAATCCTGAAACAGCACAGGCTTTAGGCCGAGAACGTACCCAACTTGAAGCGGTGGTTTCAAGCTTAACCCAATTAAAGCAATCCATTACTGATTTAACCGAATTGTTTGAGTTGGCTCGCGAAGAGGATGATGAACAAACGATTAATGAGAGCAGCGTAGAATTACAGTCCATAGAAAAAAAAGTTGCATATTTAGAGTTCCGCCGGATGTTTTCTGGAAGAATGGATGATTCGAATGCCTATCTGGATATTCAATCAGGTTCGGGTGGAACCGAAGCTCAAGATTGGGCTGAAATGTTATTACGCATGTATTTGCGTTGGGGCGAGCAACATGGTTTTACTACAGAACTCATAGAATGTTCTCAGGGTGAAGTAGCCGGTATTAAAAGTGCAACCATTTATTTTCAAGGCGAGCATGCTTTTGGATGGTTGCGTACAGAAACCGGCGTGCATCGCTTAGTGCGTAAATCGCCTTTTGATTCAGGAAATCGACGGCATACATCATTTGCTGCGGTGTTTGTGTCTCCTGAGATTGATGATGATATTGATATTGAGATTAATCACGCTGACCTACGCATCGATACATACCGTGCTTCAGGTGCTGGAGGACAGCATGTAAACCGAACCGACTCCGCGGTGCGTATTACCCATGCGCCTAGTGGTATTGTGGTTCAGTGCCAAAACGATCGCAGCCAGCATCGTAATAAAGATCAGGCAATGAAACAATTGCGTGCCAAATTGTATGAATTGGAAATGCAAAAGAAAAATGCAGAGCAACAAGCATTGGAAGCCAGTAAATCAGATATTGGTTGGGGATCACAAATTCGTTCGTACGTATTGGATCAATCGCGCATCAAAGATTTGCGCACCGGTGTTGAAACGAGTAACACCCAAGCGGTGTTGGACGGTGCATTAGATCAATTTATTGAAGCCAGTTTAAAGGCAGGAGTAGGGCAGCATGAATAATGAAGAGCAAGTAGAACATTTAGATGAAAGCGAAGTCTATCATATTCGTAAACAAAAATTAGCGGAATTACGCACGAATGGTTTTAATTTTCCTAATCAGTTTCGTCGTGAGCATTTAGCTCAGGAATTAACAAATCAATACGATGAATTGGAGAAGGAAGCTCTAGGCGAGAAGCACATCAAAGTCGCTGTAGCTGGTCGAATTATGCTACGCCGTATTATGGGTAAGGCTAGTTTTTTTCATATCCAAGATCTCTCTGGTCGTATTCAAGTTTACATTCGAGCAAATGATCTTCCAGAACAGTATGAGCAATTTAAACATTGGGATTTAGGAGATATTGTTGGTGTTACGGGAGAGTTGTTTAAAACCAATACAGGTGAACTGACTGTAAATGCCGAAAGTATTGATCTATTGACTAAATCATTGCGACCTCTTCCTGATAAGTTTCATGGTTTGGCAGATCAAGAAGTACGTTATCGTAAACGTTATGTTGATTTAATTGCCAATGATGACAGTCGCGTCACCTTTTTAACGCGCTCTCGTTTGATTCAAGCATTCAGACAATTCATGGATAACAATTACTATCTTGAAGTGGAAACACCGATGATGCAGCCTATTCCTGGTGGTGCGATGGCTCGTCCTTTTGTGACACATCATCATACTTTGGATATGACCATGTATTTGCGTATTGCTCCGGAGCTTTATTTAAAGCGTCTGGTTGTGGGTGGATTTGAACGTGTTTATGAGATTAATCGTAATTTTCGTAATGAGGGGATTTCAACGCGCCATAATCCTGAATTTACTATGGTTGAATTCTATCAAGCGTATGCTGACTATAAAGATTTGATGAATTTTACTGAGGAATTATTGCATTACCTTTGCGACAATGTACTCGGAAAACGCCAAATCGAATATCAAGGACAAACAATCGATTTGAATAAGCCCTTTGCTCGCATGACGGTGAAGGAGTCCATTTTACATTTTCATCATGAAATTAAACCACAACAACTGGAAACGATTGTAGGCTGCCGTGCTATTTTGCAGGAAAAAGGATTTGCGTTTAAAGAAACGGATGGTTTGGGGAAATTACAAATTATTTTGTTTGAAGAAACCGTCGAACATCAATTATTCCAACCTACTTTTATAACTGGTTATCCAACAGAAATTTCGCCATTGGCGCGTCGCAGTGATGATGATCCGGAGGTAACCGATCGGTTTGAGTTCTTTATCGCCGGTCGTGAAATTGCTAACGGATTTTCTGAGTTAAATGATGCAGAAGATCAGTCAGAACGTTTTCGTAAGCAAGTCGAAGAGAAAGATGCAGGTGATATGGAAGCCATGCATTTTGATAGCGATTATATCGAAGCCTTGGAATACGGATTACCTCCTACAGCAGGAGAGGGAATAGGCATTGATCGACTGGTAATGTTATTTACTAACTCACAGTCAATTCGTGACGTAATTTTGTTTCCGCATTTACGGCAATAAAAGTAGCGTAACATGTAGTCAGGGTGCTTGCCACCAGGTTACACGAGATAAGCGTTGGGCAATTTGCCCGACCTATGCGTGCTGAGTGCGGTCTCCTTATCACTTCTCGTGGATAAGCCGGTACGTAGAAAACCTGAGTCTCGTAGCCTGGGTGCAGCGCAGCGTAACCCTGGGTTCTTTGCCAGTCCCATAACCCATGGTTCCGCTGCGCTGCACCCAGGCGACAAGAACCGTTTAAGGTGACGCCATCAGGTGAACTGTTACCCAATTTGTTCATAGCACTACAGGAAAGAATAATAATATTAATCAGGAGCACTATGTTTGTCTCTCAACTGCAAAAAGCGATAGCATACATTAGATAAACTCAAGAGATGGCTTTATTTGCCACGATGATTAAAGTGGAGTGGGCCACGGCATTTAGTGCGTCTCCTCTCTATTATGTTATGCTGCCATTTATTGGCTTATTACTTACTCTATCAGCTTTAATTAATGGGTATCATCTGGCTAAAGCTAGTAATCGAAACTTCGACCTATGGTTTCTTTTTGTTGCTTCGGTGGTTTGTGCTGCTTTGGCTAGTGTTTCACTTTATGGTTCGGCAATCGCAATGGCTTTAGGTTTTTCGTTCGCCGCTGGACCGTGTTTTTTTCGGTAGCACTCTAGGGGCGATAGGCCATCAATTGGTGATGCTGGTACTCAATGTGTATCGCGCTTCTGAGTCACCTAAAGGAAGTATCCAACGGATGCATTATGTCCAGTCTGCTTTCTCTAATCTGTTTGCTCTTGCATTATTAACTGCCGGGATAGGAACTCTCCTTACTGTAATGCTTTTTCCCGTTGCTCCTGTTATTGGAGCAGCATTTGCAGGTAGTGCCGTAGCACTGACTTGTTTTGATGTATTGTGGCGTATGATTCCTCCCAATGGAAAGCGAGTCATTAAAGGATGGTTTCATTTAGGCAAACCAGATTTAACCGCAGATGCTACAGACAATCAAGACGCTTTATCACCTGAACATTCAATTCATTGTGACAAAGAACCGAAACATCATCGATTGTTCTCATGTGCTGATTACAGTGCGGTGATTCGAAAAATGGATGCAGAGAGTGCAAAGGACTATTTATCTAAATTGATACATCATAAGCTGAAAACGTTTGAACAAAACCAAGCTTTACACGATGAAAAGACAAAAGATAAGGTGTAGTTACTCAATCATTTACTCAAAGTAATGCAAACAACCGATGAAATTTCCAAAAAACAACTGTTGGAAAAATATCCTTTATCTGTAACTACTCACCCCTATACGCCACTGCGTGTCGTACAGGGGTGAACGAACTATATTTAGAAAAAAATTGAAGTGCGCCACGAAAGTGCACGACCGCTAGTAGCTGAAAGTGCTACCTGGAAAGCGCGACCGAGCGCAT
>JBOFJV010000161.1:0-2617 GCA_051657005.1 Legionella sp.
GAGCTTGGAAAGATGAAGTCGCCAGAATGTGGCGGTTTAGTAAATCAAATGGAATCACAGAAGGGTTTCATCGTAAAATGAAACTAATTCAGCGAAGAGCTTATGGTTTTAGAAAATTTGAAAATTACAGAGTGCGTGTTAAGGTGATCTGTGGGTGATTAGAGCTGCCCCCTTAAATGGGAAAGAGCCGTAATTCCTTAGTAATCGGTCATTCAGTGAGGAACAGGCGGCCTGGATGCAGCGGAGCGGAACCCCTGGTTCTTAGTCAAATCTATAAACCCTGGTTCCGTTCCGCTGCACCCAGGCTACAATTCAGTGCCATTGCACGATTGAATGGTGACTATAATATTCCTAATAGTCAGTAATATCCAGAAAATTAAGTGATTTATTCAAACCAGGTTACCCCCACATGCGACGTATCAGTATCCTCTCTAAGTTGAGTTATCTCTGCCAGGACACGCGTAATGATACTTTCTAAGGAGGTTGATCTGGCTGAGGTGCTACTTGGTGGGGGAAAAAGATAGCTAAAGTTTGAAGTTCTTTGAGCATGTTATTTTTGTCGAATTTCATGAAGTCCTGAATCCAATATGTCTTTTATTTCAAAAACAGTTCCTTTTGAAACAAGAAGTTGTGCGATCATAGTATTTGATATACTTTTCAATGGTCTATCTTGTCTTTCGTAATCTCGCAGTGTATCAATTATTGTATTTACATCGTATTGTTCAAGAGATAGCTCTTCTGGGATGTCAGTTAGTGCCTAGTCAATGATCTCTATTAAATGAGCGTTATTTCGAGGAGGGAGCAAACCGCTAATGGGATTCGTTTTAGGTTGAGACAGAAGACGATACCTTATTAGTAATAATTGTTCTATTTTTTCTCTCTCACTAAGACTATGATTTTCAAGACATCGCAGTAATTCTTGTGCTCTATTACGTGGTTTTACTGGCACGATGACACTAAAGAGTGAACTATGAATACTTAATGGTACCTGCGTGCGACTCTCTGTATCTTGTTTTCTTATTAAAGCTCGAAGTTGCTGGATGGTGTTTGCAAATGATCTTGTATGACTGATTTCATTAAACTCTTCCTCAGTGCAATTCAGTTTATCTTTGTCGAATTTTGCACAGATAATCCTCCGTTCATTAGCCGATTTAACCAGCACAGTAAATTCTTTCAAGTCAGAAAGACTCTTTATCATGGGCTCAAAGTAAATCGCATGAAGGTATTCATCTCTATAATCAGAAGGAATTAGAGCCAGGCATTGTGCAAACAGTTCTTTATTAGTAATTAATGCAAGATGCTTAACAAAAAACTAATATCGCAGTTCCGGGTGTAACGCAGAGACAAACGACAACAAACGTTCCCCATTGACGATAACGGAGTCTAAATCTGCTTTTGTCTAATATACCCGCTTGCATTAGTACATGGTTTTGCCAGTCGCGCAATGTATTTAAACAATCTGAAACGGTGTTTAGTGAAGTAGCAATTTGTACAGTGTCTTTGGCACAAAAAGAAGCGGTCGCTTTGTTCTTGAGTTTTGTCGAAAGCTGTTCAAATTTATCCGGTCTAACCAATTGTTCTAACGGCTCTGAAAAATGCTCTAGAAGTAACAGTTGTGACGTGTCAGAAAAAATGGCCACGCCATCGAGTGTTTCCGACGGACTTTGTGTTAATGCAAGCAGTTTTGATGCCAAAGGAACCAATAATCGTTCATCTGATTCGTTTTTCTTTAAATGCAGTAATTTTTTTTGAAGTTCTTCATAAGTTGAAATATCAGCGCTTAATCTGGGAAGATACAGTGAGTAAAAATACTCCATTGCTGCAGGTTTTAATGACGGTAAAAATTTTTCTAAACTGGAGTTGCGGTCTAATTCTCTATATAAGTCGTCAAATTTGGCATGGATAATCTGCTGTTGAATATCTGCGGTTAACGACTTAAAGAGTAAGTGAATGGACCAAAGGTTCGGTATTTGTGCGAATCGCCATTGAATACGCCCGATAATTTCATCTAAAAGTTTTTGCACCTTGGCTATGGCAATTAAATCTTGATAACAGGATAGATGAGGCGTTAATTGGTCGGCTATTTCAGCACTGGGGATTCCTGTTAAAACCATAAACTGTGCCGTCTTTACCCACAAATCATAGTCATCGCCGATGATGCATTGCTGATGATTGCCTAAGGCTTCAAGCGCTTGTTTTAGTAATGGTTTTAACTCCGGTAGTGGCTCTTGATTGGTATGTTCGCCCAGTAAAATGGTGTAGAGTACAGGAAATTGAATTAAATACTCATTTAGACTATCTGATATTTGAGACGCACAAGGATATATTGCTGCATTTTTTGTTGTAAAAACTCCTCTTCACTTAATGGACATTCGTGATGTCTGGCAAATAAAGTGAGAAAATAAGGTAACTACTCACCCCTATACGCCACTGCGTGTCGTACAGGGGTGAACGAACTATATTTAGAAAAAAATTGAAAAAATCAAAAAAATCAAAAAATACTTGACAGGTTTTTTTGTGTTAAATTTCAAAATTCACTGAACGGCCCAAAATCTGCATTAGAAGCACCCTTGCAGATCCACCAAGATCATAAAAGCCTCGAAGGGGAAAGAAACGC
>JBOFJV010000162.1:0-1556 GCA_051657005.1 Legionella sp.
GAGGATAATATTTAAATGGCTCAATAGGAGGAGTCAACGCAAGTCGTTCGACTGGAATAAATTCTACCTATTCGTAAAGAAGCATCCACTACCAGATGCAAAAATAATGCACCGATTGTTCTGATTGATAAGGTATGAGTATATAATGAAATTGTCTTGAGCCCATTGCCTTAGTAGGGCACGATGGGTTCTAAATGGTGGGTTGGCCAGGTGACTGGTTAACTCTACCAGCTATAAGGGAATAAATCCTTTGGTTGCTGTAGCTATGGCATTGAACAATCAACGTTAGAGTACAGTTTCTTTCACCCATGTACGTCACGCAGTGGCGTATAGGGGTGAGTAGTTACTCCAAAACTAAGGAGACATCTTCATCGGAAATCGATCCAGGTACTCAATCAATGGGATGGATGAATGCAAATCTTCGTGCATTATCACGACATGTACTCTCTGTAGATGATCTGGAGCAACTTTTAAAAATTGATGGTCTTTCAGAAGATTTAATTATTGTAATTATTGAACATTCTTTATGTGATGAATCAGTAATGTCTTATGTTCTGAGTTTGTCAGCGGATATGAGTGAACGGCTATTGCTTATGCTGGTTGATAAGTGCAAAACCAAACGCGAGGTAGATCTGTTTTTTAAAAGAGCAGTTCTTCCTGAATCATTTCTTTATACGCTACTTACGTTGGATACTCTCAACAAGATGATCTTGCGTCGGTTTTCAATGCGCCCTGATCTTTCAGATGAGTTAATCAGTGAAATAATTGTACATCCTCTGTGTGAGGATACAGTGCGTGTGGCACTTCTTAATACACATGACAACCTAAGTGAACATTTATTATTGCTGCTGATTGATAAGTGTCAGACCACAGAAGAGCTCTCAAAAATTGCAAGCAGAAATGATCTTAACGAGTCTGTTATTGGCGCAGTACTGGATAAAACACCATTACTTGACTCAGAAATTCTCTTATAGTTAGTTGAATCATGTGACCAGACCGGGCTTATCGAAAAATTGCTTGCACTCCCAAGTACCAATGAACACGTTCTGCTTGCTTTGCTCGATAAAGAAGAGTTAAGTTTGTCCCTTTTATTAAAGATAAAGCAACATTCGGCGGTGACGGAAGAGGTCCGTATCAGTATTTACACTCATCCCAATGCAGACAAAGCGATTCGCGATTCATTAAACAACAGCATTCGACCTAATCATCTATTGTCGTTAATAAACAAAACAGGCTCCGTTAACAGTGAAGGCTTACGAGTTTTAGCGATTAATCCAAATATTTTGCATGTTTTGGGAGCAAAGAAATTAATCGATGAAGAAGTTCTTGAAGCAGTGATCGCTCATCCCAAAACAGATAGTGTGGTCCTTAGCGCTGTTTTAAGTCGAAACTATTTAACACCAGAGAGAGCTAGAAAAGTCAGACCGCACCCGCAAAGCAGGTGGCTTGACGGTGGTGAGCAGCCCCAAGGGCTGCCGGCGATTAGTTCAAACTAACTTTTAAAATTACCTTTCTCATCAGCACCGCTCGTTTTATCGAGCTGCTCCTGATTTTGA
>JBOFJV010000163.1:0-2356 GCA_051657005.1 Legionella sp.
AGTTATTTACAAACTATGCAAAATAAGGGAATAAATCCTTTGGTTGCTGTAGCTATGGCATTGAACAATCAACGTTAGAGTACAGTTTCTTTCACCCCTGTACGTCACGCAGTGGCGTATAGGGGTGAGTAGTTACAAAATATTTTAGTAAATAAAAAACTAACCATTGAAGAGCAGGATAAAATCACTCATTTTTTTAACCAATTAAAAAGCATTCTAGCTCATGAGTCACCAAAAAAACAGCCACTACTGAATACTGAAATAAAATCCACAGAAAATAAATTGGTGTATCTATTGGAACCTGACATTGAGTTAGTTACAGAGCTTGGTAATAATTTACAACAGGCAGGTTACGAGGCGTGCCCCATAAAAGATATGATATCCCTACAAAAGGCGATACAGGAAAAACAACCAATCGCGATTATTATTAACACGGATTATCTTGAAAAAGCCGCGATTGAACAGCTACTGGCTTTGCAAAAGCAACAAAAAATACCGTTACAGCTCTTTTGCATTGTGCCTAATCAGGATTTATTACCCCGATTAGCAGCGATACGTGCTGGATGCATTGCTTTTTTTCAAAAACCATTGGATGTATCCTATGTGGTGCAGGAATTAAACATCAATTGCAATTCAACGACCATTGAGGCATATCGGATTTTTATTTTAGATGATTCAAAATCATTGGCTGACTACTATGCGCTCATTTTAAAGCAAGCAGATATGCTGACGCGAGTAATTACAAACCCCTTGGAATTATTAAAGGAAATGGAACTATACCAACCTGACTTACTCTTGATGGATGTGTACATGCCAGAGTGTTCATGGCTTGAGCTTGCTGCGTTATTGCGAAAGGACAGACGATATACAAAAATACCCATTATTTTTCTTTCCACGGAAGATGACAAAAATAAAAAACTGGCAGCGATTAGCTTAGGTGGAGATGATTTCCTCACCAAACCTGTTTCACCTCAAGATTTGGTTTCAGCAGTAAGGTCTCTATCGAATCGCGCAAGTATTTTAAATTATTATATGACTACGGACAGTCTTACAGGTTTATTAAATCACTCCAGTGTATTGAATCGATTAAATATTGAAATGACTCGAGCAAAGAAACAAAATTCACTGCTTACTTTCATTATGATTGATATTGATCATTTTAAATTAATTAATGACAATTATGGCCATCCATTTGGTGATCTGGTGATTAAAAAACTGTCTTCCTTAATGATGGTCAATTTACGCAATCGAGATATTGTTGGGCGGTATGGTGGCGAGGAATTTGCATTGATATTACCGGGTACCGACAGAGAAAGCGGCAAAAAAATTTGCGATGACTTACGACTTCAATTCGCTCAATCGTGTTTTATGGTGAATGAGCAACCAGTTTATGTGACGATTAGTGCGGGCATTTCGTGTTTCACGGGCAATTTGGATATCAATCATCTTGTGAGCCAAGCCGAACAAGCCTTATATAAAGCCAAGCAAAATGGCAGAAATCAAGTTGTCGTATTTAATTAAGCCCTGATGTTGAGTTGAATGATTCATGCACCAGGTCAATCTGCATTCAACTCCGGCCGTTCGAACAAGAGTCAACGTCATTCTGCCTGTTACGTCTTTATTGCTTTTGTATTGGTTTTATGATTTGAAGCATATCTAACTCCTCTTTTAATGAATTAATTGTCTATTATTAAATCATAACGAATTTAATTTGATGAATCATGTATGATTTAGTGAAACAGAAAATAGCAGCGCTTTATGCCAAATTGCAACTCAAATTTCCAGAAAATGGTGAGTTCTTTAATTCAATAGTCGAAAATTTTTTGCCTCAATCGCCCATTTATCAACGCCACGGCAGGGAGTTAGAAAAAATAGAATATGATGTTGAGCAATTAGTTATCGACTCCTCTTTAAGTGAGAACTACATTCAAAGTAGTTTTGATGATTATAATATAATTCCACTGCGTCACGTTGATCCTACCTGTGATACGTTAATTATTGGATGTGGCAATTATCCTTTATCTGACTCGTGAGGTAATCCGCTGAACGCGAAAAGTTTCGATGCCATGAACTATCGTGCAGATCATGCACATCCAGAGGCGATTACCATCGATCCTTGCATGTCAAAAAATCCAACAATCGTAGGCATGTTTGGTTGGCAACCAATGGCCGGTTTTTTTAAAGACATGTATTTTTCAAAAATTGTTTTCGAAGGGACTAATTTTAAGACAGGTAAACCACTAGTTTGACTAGTGAGACTCTCAAGGCTTAGCCTTCAGATTTAGTGACGATGATGTCAAAATACAGCTGTGGACTTGACGGTTTCACAGGAGAGTAATTATGACAACATCATCGT
>JBOFJV010000164.1:0-3777 GCA_051657005.1 Legionella sp.
ATTCAAAATCAGGAGCAGCTCGATAAAACGAGCGGTGCTGATGAGAAAGGTAATTTTTAAAGTTAGTTTGAACTAATCGCCGGCAGCCCTTGGGGCTGCTCTCCACCGTCAAGCCACCTGCTTTGCGGGTGCGGTCTGAATGATCAAAGCTAGCTAAGTAATGGTATTTGTCTTTTTATGCTTGCAACAGATAATTTTTATCATGCAGCTTGCGTTGATACTGCTCATTCTCATAGATTAAATTGTTCAGGGTAGTGACGAGTATTAAATAAGCAAATCAATGATTTACCCATTCAATAGCATAAAGCTTGAACTCAGTAAGATGATAAAAAGGAGGCGTTGAAAATTTACCGGATCCTGCAATAATGAGTAATGAACGGATTGAATACATGATTAAACCACTACGACCAACTAATGCGGCTGCGAGTAACTGGATAACGTAATACCATTGAGTATGCAAGGTGCCAATACCCCAAATCATATAACTTGCAATAGTGATAATGATAAACGTAAGCATTGTGAGTACGTGACCACAGAAAAAATATTTCTTATGCTCCGTGAAAGCAGCCATAAATTCATTGATGTAATTACAACGCCACTACCGATAAGTGCGACCATGTACCATAACTTCATCATGGAATAGAGAAAAAGAATCACGCTGCAGATGGCAATTAATTCAAGGCTAATATACCAAATCAAGCGATACTGACCCGCGTACTTTTCCATTGGATCCGGACATTTAATTCGGTTGAGTATTTTTTTTTAGCGGTTGCATTTTATTCCTTGCTTATTATTTTTCAACCGGTAGTTGAATGATCTTCAGACTATATCATTTAGTTTAGTTGATTTTAAATTTATAGGAGCAACATTGAGTATTTTGTTTCGCTTACCTCGATTTTATTGGTAAGGTAATGATTACTTTTAATCCTCCTTGGACGTTATTAGTAAGCGTAATATCGCCTTGATGCATTTGAATAATTTCTCTCGCTATCGTTAATCCAAGTCCGGTACCACCAGTGCTGCGAGAGCGTTAGCTTTCACCACGGTAAAAAGGCAGAAAACCATGCTCCAGATCTGCATCAGCTAATCCTGGACCTTGGTCAGTAATGGTAATTTCTATTCTATCGTGCGAACAATGCAGATAAATCATTGCCTTATAGCCATAATGAACTGCATTATTGATCAGATTGTTAAAAGCGAGTTTCAGTAAATTGACTGTCCCATAGTAAACCAATTTAGGGCTTGCGCTTGCAAAATTGACATCATAATTGAGTTCGAGTGCATCCTCTTTTAATGAGGAAAGTAATGCGACCAAATCAAAAAGTTGATGTTTCTCTTCAACATTGACATCTCTGAAATAATCAATAGTCTCACGAATCATCAGTTCCATTTCATTAATATCAGTAATTATTTTGTGGTAATTGGGATCATTAACCAAATATTCGGTACGTAATTTTAAGCTGGTTAGTGGAGTCATCATGTCATGTGAGATCGCCGTAACTACCAGAGTTAGATTGGCCAAAAGCTTATTTACTTTGTCTTGCAAATCATTAATTTTTTTAAAATAGTTTTTTGGTCTTGATTCCCTGTAATTAGGGATATGGAGCCAATTTTCTTGGTGTTCACTGTAATTGATGCTTTGAATGAGTGTGTGTATGGGTTGATTCAGTGTTCGGACGGACCAATAATTAATAAAGAGCAAAGCGCCTAATAAAATAAGAAATAAACTGATAATGGTTGCATTGGATTGTCTTGGAATCATGGAGATAACTTTAATATTTAACCAGTTATTTTCTTTAATAAATACGGAAAATTCTAATTTTTTATTTTGTTTAATCAAGTTAAAAAGGACGGGCGCTTTTAAGGTTACCAAGGCATTTTTTGCATATGCTGGTTGAGAGGTTAAAGTGATTTATGCCCAAGAGCTGCCTTTATTTAGGATGATTAATGGCCATAACGTTTGTGGGTTTTTTTGCAAAATAGTAACAAGATGAACTATGGAGCGAACGGCTTTTGCAGGAAGAGGAGCGCGTAAATTTTCATAATAATATTGACCCAATTGCATGAGTGCAAAAACAATTAAAAGATTGCTCAATACTAAACCAACAAACGTTTTTTTTGCTGTTTTGGTTAATTGACTCATACTACATCAACCTTTGCTTTGAATTGATAGCCACCACCGCGGATGGTTAACAATAATTGTGGATTGCGCGGATCAAGTTCAATTTTTTTACGTAAACTACCAATCAAGACATCAATCGTTCGGTATTGTGAATCACAATCTTTTTCATAGAGTAAGTCCATTAATTGATCACGACTTAAAATGCGTCCATGATGCTCCAGGAAAATAACAAGCAGTTCGTATTCACGTTGACTTAAAGGAATGGCAACAGACTCTTTATCAATCAGAGAATGTGTGTTGCGATCGAGAATCCAGTTGTCAAAGTGGATTTGTTGTAAGGGGGTTAACTTTTTGCGATAAGTTTCTAAATCACCTTGGGGCCGTATTAGCTGTGCTTTGACTCGTGCTAGTAATTCACGAGCACTGAATGGTTTGGAAATGTAATCCTCTGCGCCCAACTCTAATCCTGCAACGCGATCAGCAATACTGTTTGCTGCACTTAACATAATAATGGGCATGCTGTGTGTTTGGCGAATGGTTTGATATAAATGCAATCCATCAATTCACGGAAGCATGATATCCAAGATAATGAGATCGAAATTATTTTCCCTTAACAATTGCTTGATGTTTAAACCATTTAAAGTCCAGGTTGTGCGAAAACCATTTTTAAGCAGATAGTCATTAATCAAATGTGTAATTTCTTGATCATCATCAACAATGAGTATATGGCTTTTTCTTGTGCTCATGCATCACCTGGTTATTAATATTTTTTTGGTCATCCTGCGATTACTCAGACATATTATAACAATAAATCGGTCTTGACTTAGTATTGTAACAGGGTTGTTACAATAAACAGTAGCCCTGTCATATTCCTATTACATTGACTAAGTACACTTAGAGTGAGACTTAATAGGAGAAATAAAATGAATATTAAACGGTTCGTGTTAATCAACAGCATGGCTTTGAGTTTATTGGGTGCTTCCATTGCATCAGCTGAAACAGCTGCAAGCAATGCGAGTACCACAATAAAGCAAACCGGTCATTATCGCCAGCATGTTGGTAAAATGTTAACACCAACACAACGCGCATAATTGGTGAAGGTCAAGAAAAACTTGCGTACACAAATGCTGCCATTAATTAAAGAGAAGCGTGCATTGAGCATGCAAAGAAGAGGGAAAATCGCTACGCCAAATACAAATTGGAGTGATATATCAGGTTTGGTAGAAAAGCGAAACGCAATTAATGCGAAAATGGGTACATTATGGGCTAAAACCCAATTTCAGACAGTACAAAAATTGGGTATTGTATTGCCTATGCATCATAAGCATCATTGCCGTTTTCAAAAGAAGAATTTAGCCAAAAAATAAGAAGTGGACATGACGGTTTCGCGTCATTGCGAAGCCGTTTATTTTTTCAATTTGATGACTAAAATTTTTATGGGATGATGGCTCATGTTTTCATCCGTATGCAATTCACCAGGAATGTCCTTATTTAAAAAATAAGCTTTGTCCTTTTGTAATTTTAAGACAGGTAAACCACTAGTTTGACTAGTGATACTCTCAAGGCTTAGCCTTCAGATTTAGTGACGATGATGTCAAAATACAGCTGTGGACTTGACGGTTTCACAGGAGAGTAATTATGACAACATCATCGTA
>JBOFJV010000165.1:0-6335 GCA_051657005.1 Legionella sp.
CTTCCCCATGTGCTTGGTTTTCACAAGCTCAGAGTACTATGCCTCATCTGACTCACTATCTTTTAATTTTCGCCATCTCAACTCCCTCGTTTTTACACTTGTCGGTTGATACTCACCTCCTTTTGAGAGCGGATAGGGCATCCATCGTTTACACTATCGCTTTCGTTGCACGCCATGCTCTCAGACTCCTGAGGAGGCGAATGATTCGAACCGATTTATTATCTCATTCACTGTTGCCTTCAGGTATCAAAAGACCATTGGCCACCTCTCATACTAAACTTAACGGAGCTCAATCACTTCAACCTTGCGGCTTACGGCTTACAACTTCCTTTGCCTACGCTTAACCATACGCGTTATCACATACAGCCCAAGGCTAAGTACGAAATGCGCTCGGTCGCGCTTTCCCGGTAGCACTTTCAGATACTAGCGGTCGTGCACTTTCGTGGCGCACTTAGAATATTATTTTTATCAAGCGTGACCAATTTAACTCTATCTAACAGCGCGGCACTCTTTGGATCACCACCCAATGGCACAATCGTGATTGTCCCATCCGAACCAATGCTTACTGATTGGGATGGAGGTATCGAAATGGGGCCGCTATTACCAATAACAGGTTGTCCAGTAGCAGTAGTGAGTTGACCGTTAACATCGATACATAAGCTTCCAGCTTTGGTATATCATTCATTACCTTGAGTATCACGCACTGCAAACCAGCCATTACCTTCAATCGCTAAATCCAAATTGCGCCCGGTTGTTGTAATATTCCCCGGGCTACAATCAACAGCACTTTGATTTTGCACCGCAAAAGCTGGTCCTGAACTGGATCCATTTGCATTTGCATACATGGTTTGTGCTTGGTACAGATCTGCTTTAAAACCAGGAGTATTCACATTCGCCAAATTATTGGCGATTATCTCCTGACGCTTAAAACCTACGTTCCCACCACCTGCAGCATTATACAAAATAGGATCCATTCATTATCTCCTAACGTATATTAATAATCGTTTGCGTAATTGTATCGCCTGTCCGAATGGATTGCTCATTAGCCTGAAAATCACGTTGAGCACTAATCAAATCGACTAATTCGCTGGTTAAATCCACGTTAGATTCTTCCAAAATCCCTGATTTAATCGCACCTAATCACCCTGTCGCGCCAACACCAATTAGCGGTTGTCCTGAGGCGGCAGTTTCTGCCCAACACACATTCCCCATATTTTGTAAGCCCGTTGGCTCAGCAAAGTTAGCAAGTTGGATTTGCCCCATGGCCATGGATTGACTGTTACTGTAAATACCTAAAATCAATCCTGAATCACTGATATTTAAACTGGATAAGCTCCCTGTCGTATAGCCATCAGATGCAGTAGATTGAACCGAAAATGGACTGCCAAATTGAGTGCAATTGGACAAATCAACATTTAAACTCAATTGATTAGCACCATTATTCAGATTAACTGACAATGGAATTAAATTATTAGCCAGAACAGCATTGGTCGTATCGGCTACCGAAGTAAATGATCCGTCTGAGTTAAAATTAACTCGGTACAGATTATTTGTATTACCCGTACCCGCATTGGCAGGAACATTCTGATTGTCAATTTGAAATGCAACATACCACTGATTCTCTGTACCTGCAGGTGACGCAGCATTCGGATCACCAGCAGCTGCCGCAGCATTTGCTTTGATAAAATACATACTCAATACATGGGAATTCCCCAAGCTGTCGGATACAGTTAATGCCGTTGGATTATTGTACGTATTATCCATTGGCGCCACTCCTGTCCAATCTAATCCAGGAGGTACACTTTGTGAATTTAAATTAACTCCAGTAGTCACCGTGGAACTTTCCTTGGGGCTTATGCTCGCTGTGTTTATCTGGAGATTACCTGAGGTTCCTGTAATATTGCCACTACCATCTGCAAGTAATCCAGTAAGATATTGTCCATTCGAATTCACAATATAATTTTGGTTATTTAAATTGAATTCTCCTGCCCGTGTATAGACAGTGCCTCCAGCGCCATGATTATTTAAAATAAAGAATCCAGAGCCATTGACTGCAAGATCCAAACTGTTTGTGCTATTGGTTAAATTTCCAGAAGCAAATGATTGCTGCACTTGAGTCAGCATCACACCACCACCTATAGAAGTACTCCCTGCACCAAAACTCCCATACCCACCAAAAGCGTATATATCACCAAAATCAGCACGTGAACCTTTAAAACCACCCGTTGATGAGTTTGCAATGTTGTTTCCTATAACATCTAAATTACTTGTTGCTGCTTGAAGTCCACTAAGCTCCGCGTCAAAAATCATTTTAGCCTCCTGCTTTTAAACGGATATTTGTCTTACCTGATCTAACGATACCGGTCCAACCCCTGCTACATTTAATTTTAAGCCTTCACCATTTTGGCCAATACTTACACTATCAACATTGGCTGAGGTCATTGTTTTTATAGATACGTCCTTACCACCATAGACCCCATGGACCTCAATCTTGTATTTGCCTTGTTTTACGCGATTATTATCTCCACCCGTACCATCCCAATTAAATTGAAAAAATCCTGTCTCGGGCTGGCCTAGAGGAATTGTTTTTACAAGTTCACCTGATTCAGAATAAATTGATGCACTTAATTTACTCACACCTGCCGGAAGATCAACGGCTGTCTTCACATCACACTCTGCTTCCAATTTAAGACTATTACTATTGACTAAAACCTTTCTTCCTACTAAAGCGGAAGCCTGTAATGCTTGATTTGATTGCAGCGATGAAGCCAGTTGTTGCAACGATTCCTGCATCTTGGTAACTCCATCATTCGTACTAAATTGAGCAAGTTGAGATAAAAACTCTCCATTGACTTGTGGCTGCATTGGATCCTGATTTTGAATTTGTGCAACCATTAACCGCAAAAAATTCTGTTGTCCCAAAATTTTTTTCATTGGAGGATCAATTTGATTAAATGATGGATTAGTAGTATTTGTTCCATTCACTGAATTTGCTGTCATTCCTTTCCCCTTACTCGCCTAGATCTAAGGTTTTTTGCATTAATTGTTTTGTTGTATTAAGCAACTCAACATCCATTTGATAAGACCTTGAAGCAGAAATCACGTTTGCCATTTCTTCTACATAATTTACATTTGGTGCATAAACAAATCCATCTTTATCTGCCAAATGATTGTTTGGTGAATAACGCTTAATGGGATCTGAAGTACTTTCATAGACTCCATGAAGCTGCACACCAGCTTGTTGTTCGCCCATCCATTTATATGCTTTTTCTTTCACTGCTGTAAAAACAGGATATTTAGCTTTGTATACTTCATCAGCAGTTCCTGTTTCGACATTGGCGTTACTCATATTTTCAGCGCTGTTGGTCAAGCGAGCTGTTTCTGCCGTTAATGCAGAACCAGCTATATTAAAAATTGCACCTAATGACATAATTATTCCCCTTTGAGTGCAAGCATCATCAATTTAATTTTATTGTCGAGAAAACTTAAACTGGCTTGATAGTTTAATGAGTTGTGCGCAAATTCGGTGGTTTCCAAATCTTTATCTACAGTGTTCCCATCTAAAGAAGTTTGTGACGACACGCGGTATTTTAAGTTGGCTGACAAATCCGTGTTTGTATCGATATGATTAGGGGATGTAACATCCATTTTTTGGGCGCCAATGGCCATACTTGCAGTAAGGTACTCTTTGAAATCAACATCCTGATCCTTATAATTATGAGTATTCACATTAGACAAATTATTTGCCAACAGTGACGCTCTTTCATCACGAGCTACCAATGCTTTTGCATGTATTCCAAAATATGAATCAAGATCTAACGCCATATTTATCCCCTATAAACTAAGTCCAAAGATAAATGCAAACATTGTGCCAATTTCAAATAAGTGCGAAAATGAACCTTTTGAAAGCAATCTAATATACGTCTCATCAATTGAGGTAATTAACCATGTCTGTGAACACTCTCCTCCCAGAAAATGCTATAGAGCAAGTAAAATCATATTTATTACACCTGCAAAATACGATTTGCTCTAAACTGGAAGACTTAGATGGCTCCGCTCAATTTATTGAAGATGCTTGGCAACGCCACGCTGGTGGCGGAGGAATCACTCGAGTCTTAACACAAGGGAAAGTCTTCGAAAAGGCAGGCGTCAATTTTTCTCATGTATCGGGAATGCAATTGCCTGCTTCTGCAAGCGCACAGCGCCATGAATTAGCAGGTAGAAACTTTCATGCTTTAGGTGTTTCGCTCGTAATACACCCGGATAATCCTTATATCCCAACATCACATGCTAATGTTCGTTTTTTTGTAGCTGAAAAAGAAGGAGCTCAGCCCGTATGGTGGTTTGGTGGCGGTTTTGATTTGACACCATATTACGGCTTTGAAGAAGATTGCAGACACTGGCATCAAACAGCATCACATGCATGTCGCCCTTTTGGTACATCCATTTATCCTAAATTCAAACAATGGTGTGATGATTATTTCTTTATTAAACATCGAAATGAAGCGCGTGGGATTGGAGGACTATTTTTTGACGACTATCATGAAATTAGTTTTGATCACAGTTTTGCTCTGATGCAAAGTATCGGCAATCATTATATTGAAGCCTACGCACCGATAGTTGCACGTCGCAAATCGCATCTTTTCGGAAAGAAAGAAAAAGCCTTTCAAAATTATCGCAGAGGACGCTACGTGGAATTTAATCTGGTATATGATCGCGGCACTTTATTTGGATTACAATCCAATGGTCGCACGGAGTCTATTTTAATGTCTTTACCACCAGAAGTCACCTGGGAGTACAACTGGCACCCCGAAGTACATAGTGCTGAAGCAAAACTTTATACTGATTTTTTACCACCTAGAGATTGGATCGCCTAGAAAGTAGCGTTGTATCCTAGCTTGGGTGAAAGTAAATATCGTAGAACAGTTCACTGAGTATGTAAATTTCGTCATTGCGAGCCTTGCTTCACTTCATTCGCAAAGACGGCAGTTTTTTAATCAATTGACGTACCCGAGAACGCTTATGCTGCACCCACGCTACACTGTTCACTTAAGAAAACACCATCGGAGGTTCTGTTAATGCTACCACTTTTCTCAAGCCAATTCGTGCGGAAAACGCAACCAATACATTTAATAAACTAAAAATTAAAAAAATTTGTGGAATTACAGCACTAAAGCGCAATAATGCAATGACTAGTAATGTTCCTGAAACCATAAACATGGAATTATAAATATTATTTGTTGCAATGATCCGTGCTCTTATTTCAGGATGACTAACGACCTGTAAATAAGTATATAAAGGGACAACAAATAATCCGCAGATAAAAGCCAACATAAATAAGTCAAAAGCAATACGCCAATGGTTAAATTTAGTAAAAAAGTAGCCAATGATAATAAAGAATTATGGTCCTTGAAATTGGTCTATGCCCAATAAACATCCATAGTAAAGCAAGAAACCGCAAACATCGCCCAAGGCACCATATATAGATTAATTCGCCCTTGAAAAATAATATTAACCGTTACTGACCCTATGACAATGCCGATTGAAAATAAAGCCAGAAACAGTGCAAAGACGGCGCTATTGGCCCCTAGAACATAATTTGTATAATCAGGTAATATAGAAGAATAAATACCGCTCCAGCGATTGCTTGATACAACTCCGATTGAGCCTGATCATGAGTTAAGTGATAACTAATCAAAGTGAGCATAGCTAACTTGAATGTATTATCGTTAAAAGCACCAAAAAACTGAGTCAGAAAAAAGGTAAAAACTTTCGTTCTTTTAAAAGGTAAAAAGCACCGGTTCCCATTTACGAAACTCCATTGATTAAATCATAACCGCTGCTTTATACCCAATAAGTTGACAATACCTGATTTATACAACCTGCAAGTCAGGTCCATTAATTTTCATTACTGAGTCGATTGGATGATTATGTTTTAATATCAAATCCTGGAGTTTATCATGTGCCTCCGCTGCGTGTAAGAGTGGAAATGCCCCTGCCTCTGAAATTTCATTATCAGAGATGTTGAAGTGTTTTAAATTTGTATTTGCTTTTAAGGCCTGTGCGATAAGAGGAACACCCTGATCGCGAATTTTATTGCTCTGCACATTCAAGTGCATTAATTGTGATTCAGTAACAATCATCGCAATTTCTTTAGCACATTCCTCGTTCAAGTTATTTTATGAGATATCCAAAACGTAACTACTCACCCCTATACGCCACTGCGTGACGTACATGGGTGAAAGAAACTGTACTCTAACGTTGATTGTTCAATGCCATAGCTACAGCAACCAAAGGATTTATTCCCTTATTTTGCATAGTTTGTAAATAACTGG
>JBOFJV010000166.1:0-2751 GCA_051657005.1 Legionella sp.
AAAATCAGGAGCAGCTCGATAAAACGAGCGGTGCTGATGAGAAAGGTAATTTTTAAAGTTAGTTTGAACTAATCGCCGGCAGCCATTGGGGCTGCTCACCACCGTCAAGCCACCTGCTTTGCGGGTGCGGTCTGACTTCCAGGTGAAAATGACTAAATGGATGTTTAAACGCGAGCAGGTGTTGTGGCAGAGTGCCGAATAAATCGTAGTTCAGTTTGATAAAATTAAGCGGGCAATCTCCTTCATCCAAACTGGGCAAACACCAGAGCCCACCACACAATCCAACTGGTGGTCTTTTTTCTAAAGAAATGTGGCCTTTTTCATTAGATAAAACCAGAAATTGTTGGGATTGAATGGGAATTGGTTTTTTGATTTTTTTGTTGGGTAGAGATGTTGTTCGTTCTCTTTGAAAGCAAAACAATTATTTTGCAAAGGGCAATGAAGGCAATTTGGTTTTTTTCCGTGCAACACGTAGCGCCTAAATCCATAATTGCTTGCGTATAATCGGCGCACGGTTCTTGCGGCATGCATGCATCAGGAGTTCCCATAATGTTTTTTTTACTTGAGCTTGTTATGGATACCATTTAATCCCGAAAAAACTGGTTAAAACTCTTTTGACATTTCCATCTAAAATAGCTTTAGGCTGGTTAAATGCTTGTGACAAAATCGCTGCTGCTGTGGAGGGGCAGATTCCTGGTAATTCGGTTAATATCTGGTACGTATCAGGGAAATTGCCTTGATGGCTTTGGAGGATGATTTTTGCTGTTTGATGAAGATTGTGGGCACGACTGTAGTAACCAAGACCTGACCATAAGGCAAGTATTTCATCTTCATTGGCACAAGCCAAATCACGTAGATTAGGAAATCGTTCCATAAAACGTTCGAAGTAAGAAATAACGGTTTGAACTTGAGTTCGTTGGAGCATAATTTCAGAAACCCATACTCGATAAGGCGTACGAGGCAGTTTCCAAGGTAAATTTTTACGCCCATGCAGAGCAAACCAGCTCAATAATGGCTTGCTAAATTGTTGCTGTAAATTTTGTATATTCACGTTGAATTCATTCTCTTCCATCTCGTTGCGGTACTGTAAAAAAGTTGCATGCAAGGGCAATTATTTAAATGGAATAAAAAACGTAAAATGATTCGCTAAGTGACGAGATATAGTCTATTTTTAAAAAGGGCCTGCGATGCGTGCCCTCTGCGTTTCACTAAGACTGTATTGCTTAAATAGTTATCATTGCCCACAAACTCAGGATGAGTGTGAACCAATCAAGGAGAGAGATATGCGTCAAAGCCAACACGAAATAGTGGTGTTAAAGCCTACGGCTGTTTTTTATCATTTCTTGCTTCGCAATTGCCTGAGACTAAATTACCTGATCTGAGATGATTGCAAATAGATAACACAGCTTATGTGTTGCAGAAACAAAATTCCGATGAGGCAACCCTTGATGAAATAGAAAAACATTTTTCTACGATGTTTCATCATGAAATTTGTCGTTGGTTGGGCGATAAAGCGCACAATAAAATTGAAACCAATTTTCTCGATTTTATTTGCTGTTTTAAATTTGAACTGCACAATCATATTATTCTAATGGAACCATCAATAGAAAAAAGTCATCAATTGTTGCTCATTAAACCGCGTATGGCATTACTGAATTGGATCAAAGCGACATTAGAAGATCAAGATGATTTGGTGGATGTTATTGAAAAAGTCGAGTTATCGCATTTAGAAGAAAATGCGACCGCCTTGGTAAAAAAATTTTTTAATTTAACGGAAATTAAACCTTTTATCAAAGAGCATTATTTGCCTTTATTTTCAACTGCAATGAGCCGTATGTCGAGTCAATCAGAACAATGGCCATTGGTTGATTCTTTTCAAACCTTTAGTCACTATTTTGCTATTGAAATACACACGCAATTGATTCATTTGTCTCATTGAAGGAGTTGACCATGGACCCGGTTAGTATTGCGCTTATTTGTGCAGCTGTATTTGGAGTTGTTCTCGTTGTGGCTGCATTTATTCGACAAATTTTGTTAAGCCGCGACAAACAGTTAAATGATGAAGCACAAAGCAGGGCGTTATCGCAAGAGGTCAACGAACTGGAGAAAATGCGTGCGCAAATGCAAACTCAAACACGTTTTGATTCTCACTATCAAGTTCTTGGTGCAAATAAAGAAGCGATTATGTACATCGATACCAAAATAGAGGAAATTTTGCGTAAAAAAACTGAATTGATTGAGCGTTATGCGAAGGTGACTATTAAAGAGTCGGACTCAATAATCAGCGGGGAGTTATCTGTTGATCGGAAACATGACTGTGATCGATTGCGAGAAGAAATTGATCGTGAAATCGCTTTTTACGACAGTGAGCTGAAACAATTACAAGAAAGAAGACGTTCTTTATGGGATACGCATACTGAATTTCAAAAATACTTGTTAAACCAAGAAAAATCGTAACTACTCACCCCTATACGCCACTGCGTGACGTACAGTGGTGAAAGAAACTGTACTCTAACGTTGATTGTTCAATGCCATAGCTACAGCAACCAAAGGATTTATTCCCTTATTTTGCATAGTTTGTAAATAACTGGAAATGCTACAATAAGCCTGTGCATATTTTTCTGTTCTGAAGCAACCAGATACCTTCTGTTTAACCTTTCCCATGCGCAAATCGCGTTCTGCACGATTGTTAGTAAAAGGAACATGTTGAAGCTTGGCAAACATCAAAACAGAGTTTTCAAACTGAGTTAA
>JBOFJV010000167.1:0-2327 GCA_051657005.1 Legionella sp.
TACGATGATGTTGTCATAATTACTCTCCTGTGAAACCGTCAAGTCCACAGCTGTATTTTGACATCATCGTCACTAAATATGAAGGCTAAGCCTTGAGAGTATCACTAGTCAAACTAGTGGTTTACCTGTCTTAAAATTAGCCTTAAATCCTTCTGTTAATTATTTAGATATTGATTACTTAACAACGATCAAAGAAGATTACGGCGTAGGATATATAACAAGTATGATCCAGACAATTACCACTTATTGTTCTATAATAAATCATGAGACAGCATCAACTGTTGAAAAAATAAAATGCATTACTGAAACTGAAAAACAATTGAATGACTATAAAGAGATTGCTCATGATAAAGGCTTTAGCTTACACGTTCTTAAAAAATTTCATTTTGATGTGCAACAACAACTGCAAAAGCTGATACCCTCTTCAGAACTGTACGCTTCTTTAAATGAAGCGTTTTGTGCTGCTTTAAAATTAGATAGAATATCTGAGTTTCATGCAGTAGTACTGGAAGCAATAAAACTTAATAAACTGAACACACCCTCATTTACTGAGTTTCTGGAAAAGTGCATTTATAAAGGAAATTGTGCTACTAATTATATAGAAGCAGAACAAGAGAGTGCTGCACTATCAAAAGCAGCAAAAAAGGTTATTCGCCAATTAAACTCAATAACAACAGTAATCCAGTTGTTACTGACTCAAGCACAATACGATGGATTAAAACAGGGCGAGCAAATCAATGCAAGTGACTTAGAGGAAGAAGAAGATTATTATAGAATGGTAGACAACGCCCTACCTGCTATCTCAACCTTGGGTACCTTGGAAAGAGCACAGCAAGAACAGATCACAGTATTGTCGTGCTAAATGCGTGAGAATAAGAAATTATTCATTAAATGCAGTGAATGGAGATACTATGCCTATACATGAGAGACGTCAACATTTTCGGATAGAAGATCATATCTACTTTAACTACCGAATTATGGATCCTGGAGAACTGTGTCCTAATCGCACAGTTGTAGATCAACTTTTGGGAAAAAATGGACAACGATATTTGGAAGCAGCACATTATTTTCAAGAAATTGACTATGAATTGGCTGAGTTAACCCAAGTCATTGCACTCAAAGAACCCACGATAGCGCACTATCTCAATCTGCTCAACGCAAAAATCGATTATTTATCGCGACAAATGCTTATGACCAATACCATTCAATTGCGTAAGGTTAATATCAGTTTGGGTGGAATGGCATTTAAAACACCCGAGCTCATTAAGGAAAAAAGCTTTTAAAATTAGTTATTTATACTAAACCCAAAATGATCTATGTTATTCTTGATGGCACGGTGGTTTACAGTCAGTATCAAAATGAACATAATTACCGCACTGCAGTATCTTTTAACGGGTTAACGAGCGAACAAGAGCAAATTCTATCGCAACATATTTTATTGGCTCAAGCCAAAAATCGTTCGGACTAAAAGACAATTTAGTAATTAAGTACCAAATTGCCATATAACTCGTAAACGAATATCGAGTTTATTTTGATGTAAAAAATAAGAGGCAAAAATGACACGAATAGTACATTGCTGTAAATTAAATCAAGACGCCGAAGGCATGTTAAAAGCCCCCTTCCATGGAGCATTGGGGGAACGAATTTACAATGAAGTATCCAAGCAAGCCTGGAACATGTGGCTCACGCATCAAACCATGCTCATCAATGAATACCGACTGAACTTAATGGAAGCCAAAGCCCGTGAGTTTTTGAAAGAAGAAATGCAAAAATATTTTTTCGGTAATGGCTCAGAGAAACCTTCGGGATACACTCCAGAATAATGCTTAGTGATGTATCATCAAAATGATCGCAATTGCCCGTTCATATCGGTTTGATAGTTCATCAATGCTTAAATCCGTTTAAAAACAATTGCGGCCTGGGTGAAGCAACGCGGAACCAGGAGTCCCGAGTCACATCAATAAACCAGGACTCCGCTGCGCTGCACCAAGGCTACGTTGCTATGTTTTATTTAAAGTGCTGTAGCGCTTGCCAAAAGTATGGCGCCACCAATACCGACAGCAGTAACCGTCGCCGCAGTAAAAAAGTTACACCAAGATGTAGATTTTTGCGTATCAGATTGGTGTACTGCTTCATTACCTGACTGCACCGATGTTTCTCTTTGCACAGCCTCAGGAGCAAAGAAAGTACGGCTCTTTCCCATTTAAGGGGGCAGCTCTAATCACCCACAGAGCACCTTAACACGCACTCTGTAATTTTCAAATTTTCTAAAACCATAAGCTCTTCGCTGAATTAGTTTCATTTTACGATGAAACCCTTCTGTGATT
>JBOFJV010000168.1:0-6365 GCA_051657005.1 Legionella sp.
TGATTTGGCCATATAACACTTTTTTACGATATTTCGGTACAAACACTACATGGTATTTACAGTCATATTTCGAGTTACTTAAACTCATCATACGATGATGTTGTCATAATTACTCTCCTGTGAAACCGTCAAGTCCACAGCTGTATTTTGACATCATCGTCACTAAATAGGAAGGCTAAGCCTTGAGAGTCTCACTAGTCAAACTAGTGGTTTACCTGTCTTAAAATTATAAATTTTCAACCGGTAGGTGCACCCGTCGTCATCGGAAATGGATACGGAATTATTGCCCTTAAAAAAAATGCAAACTTAATCAATAAGATCAATAAAGTCCTATTGCAAATAGAAAACGATGGAACCTACGAAACCATTTATAAAAAATATTTTGGTAATTGAAAGATCAATATCAGTGTTCCATTGAAATTAAAACTCTATTTGTAGCCAACTTGCGTATAAGATAAACTGTCAGCCATTTGTTATGGGTAGGATATAACATGCCAGATATTAATGTCTCAGAAATAACCAATTTACATAAAATCTCCATTATTAAATGGAAAGCGACAGGTATTGAACATCAATACAACGAATTTTATCGTTTGGTCGAAGAGAATCATGCCTTTAATTATCAACTTTGGCATGCAGAAGACAAAGCACGTCGTGAAGATCAAGGGCATGAATTTGTCTATCAGGCGAAGCGCGAAATCGACCGCTGCAACCAATTACGCAATAATCGAATGGAAGCCATGGATGAATGGATTTTTAATCGCTTACAACCAGCAGATTTTACTCAATGTCCAGTTCACTCCGAATCACCAGGAATGATCATTGATAGGCTCTCTATTTTAGCGTTAAAGTCTTATCATATGGGTTTACAAACCGAGCGTAAGGAAGTAACTGAGGAACATAAGAATAATTGCGTTCATAAATTAGCAGTTATCAATCAACAGTTAGAACAATTGGCGCACTGTTTCAGCGAATTGGTTGCAGAAGTGAAGGCGAAAAAACGTACTTTTAGAGTGTATCATCAATTTAAAATGTATAACGATCCTACTCTAAACCCTGAATTGTACTCTGAGCCGCGTTAAGTTGGTTTAGTGCCGTCTCGCTTCTGGAGTGAAGTAGTGATTGTTTTTCGGCCTTTGGAGTGGTTCTTTTAGAAAAAATGCTAAAGTGTGATAAAAATGACTCGTTTCTCGGGAGGGAATCAGGCATTTTTTTCTTGGTCTCGCTTGATTCCCCTGCTAACTCTGGCTCTGTATTTTCCATCGTCGATGCTGCTTTTTCGTCCGTTTTTGCAGCATCACCTGGTCTCACTTGACCTAAAGGAGGACGTCCTAATCCTCGTGCTAAAGCACGAAGCCCTAGCACCATGGAAAAGAGTACGGCATTAATCCCTGCGAGCACAGCCATCACGTGGGTATCATGATAATGCCCTTGCTCATCCATTTCCTGCATGGAACTCCCAGCAAAACCTGAGAAGTTATATCCTTTAGATAAACCTGATGCCAGTGAACGAAAAACTTCAAACCATTCCTGAAAAAAGAATTGTGGTGAAGAAGGTACTTTATTACCGTCTTTTAATGATTCACCAAAAACATCCGCAGTCAAAATCTCCGCTTCATCCTGAGTATCTATATGCTCCTTCATTTCCATTAATTGAGCATAAGGCTGATCTGCTTCACTCAGTTTTTTTTGTTCTTGCACATGAAAATAATGAGAGGCCAACGAGAATAGAGTGAATCCAATCATGAGCGCCAGACCCGATACAATAAAGCCTGCTAATAAAGCGGGGGGAAATGTGGCGGCAGTCACTAAAAATACTGTAGAAACCATAAACAAGACACTGGTCAAAGAACCATAGGCATATAAACCATATTTCATGCCTAGCAAGCCTGCAGTAAAATAGGAATGCGTTGTTTGTTCTTTTAATAAATTGCGTAATGCTTCAAATTCTTTAATTAATCGGCTGACCTCTAACTTCAACCGCTTAATTTCTTCTAAATCACGAGGTGTTTTCTCCATTTTTTGTTGTAACGCAAGTAACGTAGCATAAGTACATTGCAATTCTTTGGATACCAATGCAAATTTACATTTAGTTTGCGTAATCAGAAGACGTAACTGAAAATCATACTCCTCATAAATTCGCGTCACCACACACGCAAGCGTATAAAATGCACTGATGGCAGTCATCTCAATAAAAAGAGGAGGGGAAAGAACTGAAAGACTGACCACTCCGGCATAGAGATACAATCCATCAATAAGACCACCAGCCGCAACAGCGAAAAATGAACGAATTAGTTCTTTCTCATCTTGCCCTTTTATTTGTGAGAAATAAAACTCACGATCGATGTCAGTAAATGAAGTCAACTCTTCGATTTTAAGCAAAAGATCCTTATGTATATCCATCTGCTTTTTACGTCGCTCAACTACATCACGTAACCAGAATCGATTTGCAGCGGCCAAAATACCTAACACCAACCCAACGGGCACCACCATATACTTAAGCTCCACACCACTAAGCAGACTTAAGATTTGTACTGTACTTCGCCACCCTTTATATGCATTTTTTAGCCCTTTCATTACATCCCGAAAAAAGGGCCAAGCCGAGGCTATGAATTTTTTGGTCGCGTATTTTTCTTCGCCATCAAAAACACTTGCCAAAAGAGAAAAGGCAACCAGAAAAATCGCCTCTGCAGAAACAGCAGCGATCCCTTCGGGAGAGTTCAGTATGTCGTGGATGTCATCAGGATTATTCGTAGCCAGAAATACTTCAAGAAAGTATTTAAACATGCTGTAGGAGGAACTGAGGGAATCTAAAACGGAGTAGGCGTGGTAGATGTACCGACCTTTATCAAGTTTCTCGGCCAGAATTCTGCTTTGCGCGTCGATACGTCCGGCAATAGCCAAAAGAAACGCTAGTGGTTGAAAAGCTGAATCTTCTTCACCTTTACGAGACATACTGATACAGAAAGGCCGCAGTTAAGATGCCGCGCATTATATGTATTATTGCACTTGATGTCAAGAATCACTTCATCCTGAATCAAAAAAATACAATATTTTACGGGAACCTATAGGCATATCACAATCTATGTAGACAAAAAATATACCTGTAAATACACATACGGGTTGTGACTTGGGATGTAAACCTGTTACGATATTGCCCTAACTACAACAATAACTCAGGACAGAGGATTCAATGAGATCAATATTTGCTCTCTTTATTTTTGCGTCACTAATGACTGGACCCGTTATGGCAACAAATCAAACACAAATTTACGGTTATGTTGAGAAAGTTTCTTTTCCCGGAAAAGAGCTCACACTTTCAGCAAAACTGGATACAGGGGCTAAATCCGCGTCATTAAATGCAATCAACATTACTGAAATTACCAAAAATGGTACCCCTTATTTGCGTTTTACCGTTCCTACTAAAAACGGAGAATCCCAGTTCGAAGCAGAGTATAAAGGCCGAGTAAAAATTAAAATTCGCGATGGAGAACATGGTTCTGAAATACTGGCTCACGCACCAATAAAACGACCAGTAGTGCTGCTTGATATACAGCTTGGCGACAAAATAAAAACAATCAAGGTGAACTTAACCAATCGCAAACGTTTTCTCTATCCTCTACTTTTAGGAAGAGATGCAATTATTGCTTTTGATGGTGCAATTAACCCTGCCCTAACATTTACTTTAAGAAACCAGAGCTTTAATAAATAATGAAAAACAACACGCGTCACGTTTATGGACTTATCATTACTTTATTTATCCTGGGAGCAGGGATTTTTTTGTACCGACAATTAGTACTGGATGTGCCGTTGACAGATAATGAAACGATAAATAGTTGGATGATTGAGTCCAACTTACGTTTCGTTGCTGAACACAATACACCAATCAAAGCAAGCTTTAATATCCCCTACTTACCGACTCGTTTTGCCATTCTTGACGAGTATTTTGTGTCGCGAAACTACGGGGTCACAACAAACTTAAATGGTGATAATCGAGAAACGGTCTGGTCAATCAGGCGTGCTCATGGCGCACAATCTTTATATTATCGTGCCATTTTTCGACAAACCGAAAGGAATGAATCTCCCTTAAGCACCCCACCCGCAGTGAAAACCCAGCCTCTTGACGAGAGCCAGAAATCCGCTGTTGAAACCATTACCAATCAGGTAAGGCAATCTTCTGCTGACATCAAAACTTTTGCGCAAAGCACCATTAAAGAATTGAATAAAAAAGATGGGAATGCCAAGTTATTAACAAGCAACGAATTTAATGACGAGCACATTATTAATGCAGCCATTCTCATCCTGAATCAATCTAAAATTTATGCCGTTCCAGTGAAGGGAATTTATTTATCTCAAAAAAGCAAAGCAGAGCTTAATTCCTATTTAGCTGTGTTTAATGGCAAAAGTTGGTTTTATATTAACCCGAGAACTGGCGGCGCTGGATTGCCAAAAGATTTTCTCATTTGGCAATATGGAAATGAACCCGTATTTGATGTGGTTGGTGGTAAAAAGGCTCAATTTAATTTAACCGTTTCACCCACCCCCATCAATGCATTAAGTATCGCCAAGTCACGAGGATTACAAGCAGACTCCCAACTCTTACGCTTCTCGTTACTACAACTCCCCGTCAATGTACAGGCAACTTATAAAATCTTATTAACAGTTCCCATAGGTGCTTTTATTATTTTGATTTTAAGAAATTTTATTGGCATTAAAACCTTCGGAACGTTTATGCCCGTATTAATTGCACTGGCCTTTAGAGAAACGCACGTGATATGGGGAATTTCCCTCTTTGTCATCATCGTATCCTTTGGCCTTTTAGCCCGCTTTTATTTAGATCAATTAAGATTACTTCTTGTACCTAGGCTTGCCGCAATTTTGACGGTAGTCATTTTATTGATGATATTTATCAGTGTGATTAGCCAAAACCTAGGCTTAGATGCTGGATTATCGGTTGCCTTATTCCCGATGGTCATTTTAACAATGACCATTGAACGGATGTGCATTACCTGGGATGAACGTGGGGCTTCAGAAGCGATCAAATCCGGTGTAGGCAGCTTAGTCGCGGCAGTTATCTCGTACTGGGCCATGAGTTATGAGCCTTTACAATATTTGATCTTTGCTTTTCCTGAATTGCTTTTAGTCTTATTGGCATTGATTTTATGGTTTGGCCAATACCGTGGATATCGCTTATTTGAATTAAAACGCTTTAAAGCATTGGCGAGACACGTAGAATGATTACTTTGTTTCGCCGTTTAAAGAACCATGGGATATTGAGTATTAACCAACGTAATACCGATTTTGTATTACGCTATAACCCACGAAAATTATTCCCACTGGTTGATGATAAACTCAAAACAAAAAAGCTGGCGCTCAAGTCAGGAATTGCCGTTCCCCCTCTATATGACATTATTGAAACTGAACAACAAATTAAAACCATTGAAGAGCGCTTAGCGCCTTATGCTGATTTTGTTGTGAAACCGTCTCGAGGTTCTGGTGGTGATGGCATCTTGGTATTTAAACATAAAGTCTACGGTCGTTATCGACAAATCAATGGCAAATTAACTACAACTCAAGAGCTGAGTTATCATTTGTCGTGCTTGCTTTCAGGAGCCTATAGCCTGGGTGGTTCATCAGATTATGCAATCATCGAAAAACGTGTTGTAGTAGATCCTGTATTTGCAGAAGTCAGCTACGAGGGCATTCCCGATATCCGGATTATTAGTTTACTGGGTTATCCTGCGATGGCGATGGTACGGCTGCCAACACGATTATCTGGTGGAAAAGCCAATTTACACCAGGGTGCAATTGGAGTAGGCGTAGATCTAGCTACTGGAAAAACCCTCGGCGGTGTGTACCACAATGACGTCATTGATTATCATCCTGATACGCTTAATCCCATCGTTGATATCGAAGTACCTTACTGGAATAAAATACTTGAAATTGCTTCCAGTTGTTATAATATTACCGGTTTGGGTTACCTCGGAGTTGACATTGTCCTTGATAAAGATCAAGGACCTTTGATGCTTGAGTTGAATGCTCGCCCAGGCCTCAACATCCAAATTGCCAATCGAGAAGGCGGATTAAAAAGATATCGCACGATAGAAGCGCACTATCAGAAAAATCCCAAACAATCGGTTGCAGCAAAAGTAGCGTTTAGCCGCGAAAATTTTGCACGCACCTAAATAAACAATCCATCATTTCGTAACATCACACATCGTATCCTGGGTGCAACAGCATAGCTGTCAGGTTAAGTAAGGAATGAGATAATAGGTTGGGGCCTGAGGTATCGACACTTATTTAGCAAGTACGTTTTTAGCACAAAATCCGTCGTTGCGAGCCGTACGCGAAGCAATCCAGTGACC
>JBOFJV010000169.1:0-28187 GCA_051657005.1 Legionella sp.
TCGTTTTTAAACTTGTCGGTTGATACTCACCTCCTTTTGAGAGCGGATAGGGCCTCCCACGTTTACACTATCGCTTTCGTTGCACGCCATGCTCTCAGACTCCGGAGGCGGCGAATTATTCGAACCGATTTATTATCTCATTCACTGTTGCCTTCCGGTATCACAAGACCATGGGCCACCTCTCATACTAAACTTAACGGAGATCAATCACTTCAACCTTGCGGCTTACGGCTTACAACTTCCTTTGCCTACGCTTAACCATACGCGTTACCACATACAGCCAAAGGATAAGTACGAAATGCGCTCGGTCGCGCTTTCCCGGTAGCACTTTCAGCTACTAGCGGTCGTGCACTTTTGTGGCGCACCAAGATTAATTTTTTAATAATATTAAGGAAAAATAATATACCATAAAGATAAATAATAAACAATTTGCTCAGGAGATTCCGTTTATGAAACAGAAAATAGCAGTAATAACAGGCGGTACCGGTGGTATAGGGACTGCAATTTGCCGACGTTTGGCAGCTGACTATCATGTGGTTGCTTGCTATTTTAAAAATGGAAATCACGATGAAGTCATTCAATGGCAAACTGCGCAAAAAAGCAGGTTACACGATTGATATTTTATTTGCAAATCTCATCAATTTTTATGATTGTGAACAAATCACTTCCTTAATCATGGAGCGCTTTGGAGGTATTGATGTTTTAGTCAACAATGCAGGAATCACCTGCGATGTCAGTTTAAAAAAGATGGAACCGCAGCATTGGCAAAAAGTAATTGATACCAATTTAACCAGTATTTTCAATATTACTCGCAATGTCCTTCCCTTTATGCGTGAGAAAAATTACGGCAGAATTGTTTGTATGTCCTCAGTTAATGGACGCAAAGGATAATTTGGTCAATGTAATTATGCAGCAACAAAATCAGATTTATATGGATTTACTAAAAGCCTGGCCCTTGAGGGTGCCAGCAAAGGAATTACCGTGAATACCCTATCTCCTGGATATATTGAAACGTCGATGCTTTCTACCATGAAAAAAGAAGTGATTGATGCAATTACCAAAACCATTCCCATTGGAAGACTTGGAAAACCTGAAGAAGTTGCCAGTGCCGTTTCTTTTTTAGTGAGCCCGGAAGAAGGATTTATCACAGGGAGTAATTTAGACATCAATGGCGGTCAATACATGTAGGGTAATCATCTGCTTATCACTCGCGCAAGACCTCTATCTTGTTTTGCGCCACTAACTACATACTTCATATCCATTTCGCGTTATATTTTATAAGAGATAAACAAGATAGGACATTGGGTTTTGAATTCATTATCACCAAGAAAGGAATTGCTTCTAGCCTATCTACTCGCAGCCTATTGTGTTTATTATCTATTTACCTATTTATCTCTGGCATGGGAATTTACTACAGATGATGCATACATCAGTTGGTTTTATGCGCGTCAGTTGGTTCATGGCAGAGGCTTGCATTGGCATGAACACTTACCCATTGTCGAAGGATACTCCAATTTTCTTTGGGTGATTCTAACCACTGGAGTGATGAAATTACACCTCCCAGTAGTAGCGACAATGAAATTGATTTCAATTACCAGCCTTGCATCTGGACTTTTTTTTCTATATCGGTTAAGCCGTCTTTTTTTTAGCCCATTAGTGGCCATGTTGCCTGTATTTTTGTTCAGTTATTATGAAGGTGTTGTCTGGTGGACAATGAGCGGGTTGGAAACTTCTTTTTATTGCGCTTTGTCCATACTGTTAATTTGGCAATGCGCTAAAGCCTTTGGTTATTCAGTAGTATTGAAAGAGCACACACGTTCAACTCACTCATCGACTTGGTCGTGGATTTTTACCAATATCACCTTACTTTTGCTCGGCTTGACTCGTTTTGAAGGATTAATCTGGGGAGTTCCTGTTGCTGTTTTCGCAATATGCCACATAAAAAGAATGGGCTTTAGTATTTTTGCTCGCGGATATAAAATCACGTACGTATGGGGAATGATTACATTTGTTTGTTTTATCTTACCTTATGCCATTTATTTTATTTGGCGTTTTAATTATTTTGGCTATTGGATCCCTAACAGTTATTATTGCAAAATATTCACACCTGGACAAAGCGGACGCGTTGATTTTGATTATTTTCAGATAACTATTCCTTTAATTGTCTGTTCATTACCTTATTTTTTATCCTCCAAAGATTGTCGTCATCTTCTTTTGTGGCTGCCTTCAGTATTATACGGGCTGATGCTTTGGCAAGTGGACCCTATCGTTACTTATTATTTACGCTTATTTCTTGCGCCTTTTGCGCTGTTTACACTCTTACCTGTTTTAGGAATATATCAATTACAGATTGACACTTGGGATAAAAAAGTGACGACAAGTGTGATCATCATTTTGCTCACTATAATCGTTATTCCAGGCAATAATTCAAGATACATGCACACATTTATGTCTGAGTACGCACATCGCAATCAGATGCGCATGGATGTCGCCAAAATATTAAACGTAAAGTCTAAAAAAGGAGATACTGTATTATTAAATGATACGGGGATTATTCCTTTTTATGCACGACCTGATTTACGATTTATTGACAGTCAATGTTTAAACAATGCCACATTAGCCCACGGCCACTTCCATCCGTTAAACCTTTATGCAAACTATCTGCATCATCAACTCAAGCCTAATTGGGTCATTGTCAGTCAGTATCCATTAGAAATTCATCATGAAGATTTTTTGACTGAATTATTAAACAAATCTCATTTTTTTGCAGATTATCAACAGGTCGCAAAATTGAGCGTAGAAAAATGTGCATCTGAGGCAACGTGCTCGCAAAAGAAGGTTGATTATATTTATTTAATTTATCAACGCCAACACTCTGGTTTTTAAATGACCACTCATTCGACGCACTTAAAAAGTACCCAACTATTATAGATTATTTCAATTCCTATTTCGGCCTTTATTGGACTGGCGAAAAACAAAACATTCATCAAAAAAAATCACTTCATCCCATTTAAAAACCACAATCGGTTGGCATAACAACCAAATCACGGATACAAATATGCTGTGGCAGTTGCCAGCAAAATAAAATAATGTCCACCAATTCATCTGGCGTAATAAACGTTGGATTCCCTAAAAGCTCACAATAGCGTTCAAATGTAATCCCCATATTTTTATGAATATCGGTCTTGATTAACCATGGAGCAATATTCATGATGCGAACATTGTTTTGTGCTTCAGCCATTTGCAAGCTCTCAGCAATCGAACGCACCGCATGTTTTGCCGCATGATAACTTACCGCTTGATCATACGGCTTTCGGTCTGATATGGAGCTCATATTAATAATGGTTCCCGATTTTCGTGCGGACATTTGCGGCAATACACATTTTATTCCATTAACCACACAGTTGAGGAGTACATCAAACTCATAATGAATTTGATTAATATCCATATCACGAAACTCACCAACATGAACAAAACCGGCATTATTAATCATACATTCAACAGAACCAAAACGAGATTCAGCCTCCTGAATAGCCTCTTGCAATGAAGTAAAATCCGTCACGTCGACTTTTTTATAAATTATTTTTTCATTATTTAATTCGCTAAACGGTTCAATTTCTCTTGAAATCAGCAAACAAGGATAATGTTGTTGTGCAAATTTAACCGCGAGAGCTCGACCAATTCCATGGCTTGCACCAGTAATTGCAATAAGTGGTTTTTCAGTCATTTTTTTCATCCATTCAATAATTCCATTGCTGTTAGAAACAATAGCTCTTTTTTTCTGTACTTCTACTTTGTAGTAGGTCCATTGTCCTTATATGAGGGTGTTGGTTTGTTACTGTAGTTACTTGAACAAACAGTTTATTTTGAGGGAAAGCAAACCAACGAGACAGATATTCTTTTAAAGTATGAATCAAATCTGAAGAGTTAAGGGTCATAATAGTTCTGTAAATCAAACACGTCACTCATCATAAAAACAAACAGTCACTGAGTCAAAAAACAGTGAATCTTCCCATGTAAGCCGATCTAAAAAACAACAAGATCAATTTAAAGGCACTTTTTTCAAAAAATACTATACTTTTAAAACTTGGACGAACAGGAATTGAGTGATGGATGCCATTCAATTAGTACTGGATGTACACAAAAGAAGGATTATTCGCGACCACAAACATTTTATTTTTAAACAGTATGAGTTATCAGAGGCAACTTATTTATTATTAGCCTCTTATTTAAAATGGCTTAGAAAAACGAATGCCAATCCCCATAAAGCCGATGTATCTCAGCAAAATGAAGAAAAAAATCGTGAATTTAAATTTTTATGCAAACACAATTTATTATTTTTTCTAACGGTTACAGGACAATTTAAAACCATTGAAAAACTATTTAAAACCCCATCATTCTCGATGAAATTACGCCATTTAATTTCATCGATTAAGAAAGAACGCTATAAAAGAAGAAAGAAGAAGAGAAAGCTGCTAAAAATTAGGTCCGCTATCAAAATGCACATTCCTAAAATTAAGAGCATGAAAAAATCAGCACATCAAATCGATCAATTTAATGAACCGGTTCTTACGCCCAACAGAGAACTTCAAGACAATAAACCTGGAATTTATCATCGTCTTTTGAATCGACAACTCACGTTCTTTTCAAAGCCACCTCAACAAAAACCTGAGGCGCTCCCCAAAAGAAAACCTAATTTTTTGCTTGGCCCCCATCACCCAAATTTCGCGACTTGCCGGCAAAATCCAGCATGAAGAATCGCTTTCTGGATTCGGTGGACAAACGGCAGGATATTGATAGAGATGGTTTGTATCTGTTCAGATAACTGCATCAACTTAAGAAATAATCGTCGCCGGTGCAGCGTAGCGAAACCCGGGGTTCTGAGTAAAATCAATAACCAAGGGTTCCGCTACGCTGCACCAGGGCTACGGTACTACGATACTGTGAGAAAAGATTAACTGCGCCTACTTAGCGACTTCCTGACGCTGAATGCATTCCAGACCGCCCAAATAAGGTCTTAGAGCATTAGGAATGTGGATATTACCCTCTTTATCCTGATAGTTTTCCATCAAAGCAACTAATGTTCTACCTACCGCGAGTCCAGAACCATTTAACGTGTGAACCAGTTCAATGTCACGTGTTTGGGTCTGTCGGTACCGCGCTTTCATACGACGTGCTTGAAAAGCTTCCATATTGGAGCAGGAAGAAATTTCTCTATAGGTGTTTTGGCTGGGCAACCAGACTTCAATATCGTAGGTTTTTGCTGAACTGGGACCAAGATCACCAGTACAAAGAGAAACTACCCGATAAGGCAACTCTAACCGCTGCAAAATAACTTCTGCATGCTGCACCAGTTGTTCTAATGCTGCATAAGAGTCTTCAGGCTTGGTAACCCACACTAACTCGACTTTTTCAAATTGATGCTGTCGAATCATTCCTTTAGTATCTTTACCATAAGATCCTGCCTCACTTCGAAAACAGGGTGTATGGCATGCATGACGGATAGGTAACATCTCTTCAGCTAAAAGAGTATCACGTACCGTATTGGTTACTGGAATTTCTGCTGTAGGAATCAAATAATATCCCTGATCACCAGTCAATTTAAATAAATCTTCTTCGAATTTAGGTAATTGACCAGTCCCCATTAAACTGTCTGCATTCACGATATAAGGAACATAAATTTCTTGATATCCATGATTTTGGGTGTGAATATCCAACATAAATTGGATTAAAGCACGGTGCACTCTTGCCAAGTGGCTTTGCATAACCACAAAACGGCTGCCGGTCAGTTTAGCTGCCATAGCAAAATCCATCTGACCTAGACCTTCCCCCAACTCATCGTGCGATTTGATTGGAAAATCAAAAGTTGGCGCTGTCCCCCAACGTCTGACTTCCTGATTGTATTGTTCATCTTTGCCAACAGGAACCGATTCATGTGGAATATTAGGCAACCTTAAAGCAATTGCTTCGATTTGCTGTAACACATGTTCAAGCTCAGTTTTATTTTGCTCTAACTCCAACGCAAGACGATTGACATACTCACGCATCGGTTCGATGTCTTCGCCACGAGCTTTTGCTTCACCTATTGCTTTGGAGCGTATATTACGCTCATTTTGTAGTGCTTGGGTTGCAACCTGCAACGCCTTACGTTTTGCTTCTAAAGCAACAAATGGCGCAACATCAAATTGAACACCTCGCTTTAGTAATTGTGAAGCAACATACTGTGGATCGTAGCGCAATAATTGGATGTCTAGCATAGGGTATCACTCTAATTAATTAAAATGTATTCGCAATCAATTTACCTAACAATTCCGCGTGTAGCCTGATTGAGCGCATCAATCATAAGAACTACCTCAGGACATTCATTTTGCATCAATTCTAATTCAGAAACCGCTTGTTGTACTGTTAATCCTTTACGGAAAATAATTTTATAAGCCCGTCTTAAGTTATCAATAGCTTCGGACGAAAATCCTCGTCGGCGCAATCCTACCGTATTGATACCGCAAGCAGAAGTTGTATCACCAGAAATCATAAGATAAGGTAGTACGTCTTTGCTGACGTAGGATGCTCTGGCTATAAAAGCATAGGCTCCTACATGACAAAATTGATGTACTGCTGCATAACCACCTATATTTGCATAATCCCCGATGGTGACATGACCAGATAACGCCGCATAACTGACTAAAATAATTTGGTTGCCGATCATACAATCATGGCCAATATGCGAATAAGCCATTAAAAAGTTTTTATTCCCTATACGGGTAACACCACCGCCTTTGACGGTACCACGACTGATCATACAATATTCACGGATGATATTATCATCCCCTATTTCCAGACGGGTAGGCTCTTCCTTATACGTAATGTCTTGAGGTGCATCACCTATAGAAGCAAATTGAAAAATTCTATTGTTTTTACCAATTGTTGTTTGTCCTTCAATGACCACATAAGGACCAATCCACGTATTTTCACCTATTTCAACATCTGCACCGATTACGGCACCAGGGCCTACAGATACCCCTTTTGCCAATTTTGCACTGGGGTGAATAATCGCTCGTTCATCTATCACTTTTGAATTTCCTTTGCTGCACTTAATAAATCCGCAGAACAGGCCAGTTTATCACCTACATAAGCTTCGCCATGCATACGCCAAAAATCTCTCTTTCTTGCTAATAATTTCACTTCCAAGCGTAACTGATCTCCTGGGATAACTACATGCTTAAACTTTGCATTATCAATACCAGCAAAAAAATGTAAAATACCCGCGGTTTCTTCGGGTGTTTGCGATAATCCTGCCAAAAGCCCACACGCTTGTGCTAAAGATTCTAACATGAGCACACCTGGCATAATTGGATTATCTGGGAAATGGCCAGAAAAAAAATGCTCATTGCATGTAACATTTTTGATCGCGGTCAAATGTTCAGATGCCTTGAAATCGATTACCCTATCAACCAAAAGCATTGGGTAACGGTGAGGCAATATACTACAAATTCGTTTTATGTCTATAAATTCACTCATACGTAGCTTCTCGCTTTAATAAGTATACTGAGGCGGGCTCAACGGAAAAAACATTATCCAGTTTTAGTTGGTGCAAATCAATTAATAATGTCAAAAACCTTGTTATTCAATATGACTTAACTTCTTCTCTAAAGAGCTCATCTTGACCATATAATCATCTAATCGTCTAAATCGTGCCGAATTTCGACGCCAGCGCTGGTGTTCATGCACCAAGGTTCCCGAAGAATAAATTCCTTATTTAACAATAGACTTACTGACTGTAGACATTCCAGTAATCACAACATCATCAGCCAGATGAACATACGCAGCGACAGTACTGGCTCCGCCAATAATGCAATCTTCTCCGATTTGCACGTAAGCACCAACAGCAGCACAACCGGCAATAACTGTATTTTTACCAACCAAAACGTCATTGGCAATCTGGACTAAATTATCAATACAAACCACTTCGCCCAAGAATGGATCACTTAAAGAACCACGATCAATCACAGTATTCGCACCAATATGTACTTGATCAGCAATAATCACAGCACCTGCATCAAAGCCCTTTTCCCAGTGTCCGTGTTGCTTTAAATAATTAAATGGGCAAGCTCCAATAACACAACCTTAATGAATAAGTACATGAGCACCCAATTGACATACTGAATGAATGACCACTTCATGACCTATTTCACTCTTTTTGCCAATACATACTCCAGACTCAATAACGGTGTGTGCGCCGATGGTTACCTCGTCATCTAGCTGAGCATGCGCTTCAATAATACTGTAAGCGCCTATGGATACACCTTGACCAATTTGAGCCGACGGGTGAATTCTAGCTGTAGGATCTATTCCAGGATTTAATGTTTTAGGTCGTGATGATAAAAATAGAGTAACTTGTGACATTGCTTACAATGGGTTTGAAACCACAATGCAATTTCCCTGATATAAATACTTGTGTTCGGCTTTGAGTAAAACAGCTCCTGCTGAAGTCACATTCAAATCTTGGTTCAATAACGAATTATCGTAATATGCAATGTCTTGAGGGGTATCACGAGCGAGAGAAGCAAAACAAAAAATGGCGTGATTTGCATTTCCATGCCACACACCATTTAAATGATTGGCTAGTTGTTCTAAAGTTAGCAACAACGTTACACCGCCGAATTAGTTGATTGCTTTAACAACTTTATCAGTTACATCAAGTGTATCGATAGAGAAAGGAGCTGCATCTTTTTGTACAATCAAATCGTATTTGTCGTCTTTAGCAACTTTTGCAATCGCTGCACGAACTTTAGCATATAATCCTTCCATTGCTTCATTATTCGCAGTACTTAACTCTTGTTGGTATTGTTGACCATCACGCTCAAATTGTTGTTGTGCACTAACAATTTTCTTTTCCATTTCTTTCTTTTGGTTTGCGCTTAAAATTGCACTGTCACGCTTAAACTTTTCCATGTCCGCTTTAATGCCTGCTTCTACAGCAACTAATTTATCGCGACGTGGCTTAAATTCTTTTTCCAATTTTTGTTGGATTTCTTTAATTTGACTGGAAGTTTGCATGATCTTTTGCAAATCAACTACCCCAATCTTTGCAGAATCAGCAAATACATTAGCGCCAAATACGCTGAAAACAAAGGCCACTAAGACCAGACCAAACCGCTTCATAACTATCTCCTAAATTAAAGAACATGATGCTAGCACAATTCGAAATAGGTTGCGATATGTACAGCATGAGTTTTTAATAATTTTGTAATAAATGAAAAAACTCATTCATATTCTCTCTTCCGTTTTGAAAGAGAGGATATGAAAAATGAGATTAAAATCCAGAGGATAACGCAAATTGGAACAATTGCTGTTGGTCGAGTGGTTGTGGGTTTAATGCCTTAGCCAAACTAAATGCCAATGGTCCAAATGGAGAACGCCATTCAACAGACACACCAGCTGAATACCTTAATGGACCTTCATAGCGACCGGTCAGCTGAGGCAAGGTATTCACCGCAAATACGTTACCCGCATCAACAAAGGCAGTTGTACGTACGTTATCGCGGCTTAAAGGATAAGGTAAGATAATTCCCGCTGTTCCACTAAGCAGTAAGTTACCCCCCACTGAATTGCCGTAATTATCCAAGGGACCTAAAGAGAAACTGTCATATCCGCGAACCTGACCAGGCTGGGCTATACCCCCAGCATAGTAGTTTTCAAAAAATGGCAATCCGTTATTATTAAATGAATTTCCATAACCGGCAAAACCTTGTAAAGAAAATATCCAACCGCGAGTAATAGGTTGATACAAACGCGCTTGATATGATCCTTTAAAATAAGACAACGATCCCGAAGCCGCTGGTACAGCAATGACCCCAGAAAGTTGCTGGTTAGTCCCTCGAGTTGGATAGGGAAATTGATCGTAGCTGTTGCGATTCCATCCACCAGATAAACGGATTTCCTGGAAATGAGTCCCATACAACTGCACGAAGTTTTGAATGGGAATGACATAACCGACACTTTTAATTTCGATATCCTGATAACCATAACCAAGCTGTAATCTGCTTTTCTCCCCGAGAGGCAAACTGTAGTTCACATCGCCCCCAAAGCGGTTGGAGTTGTAGGTACTTACATTGAGATTTCTCGGATCGACACGAGCATAATAAAGATTAATCCCCCTACCTATCCCGCTGTCAGTATAAAAAGGATTGTAATAGTTTACAGAATAGTCTTGCCCCCACATACTTGCAGTAAACGCAGCCCCCATTGAGCGACCTGTACCCATAAAGTTATGCTGATTGACTGAGGCATTCAACTGATAACCGTTGGTACCATAACCAATAGAAGCACTTGCTTCAGCTGAAGGCGCTTCCTCCACCTGGACGTCCAAATCGACCTGGTTATTCGCTTCAGGAACTGGATTTGTCTTGACATCAACATTTTTCAAATAGCCTAATAAACGTAACTGTCTTTCAGATTCTTTAATGTTATGCAGGGATAACAACCCGCCTTCATCTTGTCGAATGACGCTGCGCAACACGTAATCACTGGTTTTAGTATTTCCATGGAATTTAATGCGACGGACATACACATGTCGGCCAGGTTCCACAATGAAGGTAATAAATACAGTTTGGTTTTGCTCATCGATTTGGGGCTCTGCATTAATTGCCGGGAAACCATAGCCTACATCACCCAATGCCAGACCGATATCAGAAATAGTGTCTGTCACTTTTTTACGTGAAAAAACGGCTCCTTTCTTCACCTGGACCAGGGAGTTAATTTTTTCTGGAGCTAGAATCGGTTTACCGGTTACTTTATATCCAGAAAAATGATATTGAGGGCCTTCTTCAATATGAACATTAATGTAAACATCTTTTCTATCGGGCGACAGTAAAACTTGTGAGGATATAATCTTAAACTTCAAATAACCTCTATCCAGATAATAGGAACGCAATGCTTCTAAAGACGCATCCATTCCCGATTTGGAATACTGATCCTTTTTCGTAAAATAAGTAAAAATACTTGATTTTGATAGGGCAAACTCAGGTAACAACTCATTGGTAGTAAAATCGTGATTCCCGATGATTTTAATTTGTTTAATTCGTGATACACGGCCTTCAGAAATAGTCACGGTGATTCCAACCCGATTATCGGTTAAAGGAGTCACTTGAGCGTCAATACGTGAGTTATATTTCCCACGGGCGTTATATGCTTGTTTTAATTCTTTCTCCAAACGCTCTAAAGTAGAGGTTTGAAATACACGTCCCTTCACCAAACCCATTTCTTTAAGAAAATCTTTCATTTTGTCACTGGGGATTTCCTTATTCCCTACTACGGTAATTGAGCCTATAGTTGCCCGTTCCGTTACGTTTACAATTAACGTATTGCCTTGGCGCTCTAAAGAAACCGATTGAAAAAAACCTGTATCGTACAGAGCACGAATAATCTCACCAGTAGATTCCAGGCCAATTTCTTCACCAACTTGTACGGGAATGTAATTGAGTACTGTACCAGTAGATACGCGATGCAATCCGGTCACTTTAATGCTGCGAACGACAAAACTATCTGCTGCCATCGTTTGTGAAGACCACGCGATGAGCGTGGAACAACAAACACCTAAGATTATTTTACTACTGATTCTTTTCATTATTATTTTACGTCCAGTACTACGTGTACTTTTAATAAACTCGGTACACTAAAAATTGAAACACTTTTTATAGTAAGTATAAACCACTGTCAAGTTTTTGTTCCTACGCCATGATAATTCTATCAGCCAATTCCAGGAGCATTCACAATCTTAAATTAATTGAATAATAAATATCATACGCCGCTTGTAACAACTCATGTGCTACAGATTCAAACAATGCCTCCCTAAAAGCTCTTTTTTCTAACCTTCTTGATGTATCGCATCAAATTACCAAAATAGAATATTACACTGCGCATATATCCAATAGAAATGGGAACTTTACTCAAACTAACAGCAATGAGTTAGTTTATTTGTATGCAAGGCTTAATTAATGGGAAGAAAAGTATTTAAAGTCCGGATCTGGAGCAGTTAATGCCAAAGAGCTAAGTTATAATTATGAACCAACGGACAGCATATTTTTGACTCATAAATAAGGAAGAATTTTTAATCTCCCTTATTTATTAAGAGTATTTAAGCTATTAAGAAATTAAGTTGAATCCTTCGTAGGATACTTCATCATCTTCACTATCCAATTCAACTTTAGGTGTCGACAAGCATTTCAGTGGTTTTGCTGTGAACAGACTTAATGGCCATGCAATGGATAAACTATTAGGAATAGCCCTCGGCAAAGCCATCATTCGAACCTGATTCTCAAGACGAGTTAAACTCAACGCTACAGGTAGATACAAGCTTGCCCCAGGCAATTTAACTGGACCAGTTAACAGCTTTGCCAGAAGAGTATTTCGTTCTTGAGAGTCTAAAGGTATTAATTCATGTTGCGTTGTGTGTTCACTTGCGTCTTCAGCCTGGTTCGTAAGAAAAACGTGTTGTAAATAACTACTGTGACAATCTGCATAAGAAGGAGCAACAAACTCGACTGTTCCAATTTGGTTAGTACCTGTTTTTCTAAATGAAATAGAAGTGATTTGTGGTTGAGAACACTCAAAGCGTAGTTCATTGGTACCATTAACCCCCACAAGCTCTTCTTTTAATTCATTGGCAGCAGTTTCAACAACTAAATTACTCCCATTATGAAAATTTAGCCTTTTTTCTTCATCATGAGCCTCCAGAAAGCCTGCTGGTACCGAATATAATCCAAGTGCAGCTCTTTGTAATAACATCGACATCCCGTTACGAGTTATCAAGGGAGAAAGAACACCAGTTTTAAAAAAATTAAGCTTATAAAGAATACTCTCTTCCGGAAATTTTTTATTACTAAGAGCGACAATAAACGAGTAAGGCACTTTTTTGGCCTCCATATAGAGCGTATTAGCACTTTCATCGTATGTCACGCCTGTTATAACCATGTGTTTGCCATCATAAAAACGCGGATTTTTGGTTTTTTGTTCTTCAACTACTCTTAATCTAGCCTCTTCTTCGTTCTGAGTTAGATGAACCTCTGGTAAATCATCATAAAAATCAGCAGGTTCTAAAGTAGAACTATTTTTTACAAAAATAACCTGTGGCGCGTCTGTAAATTCAAAACTTGATTGGGTTGTATTCTTATCAAAATTAATTGCGTCTTGTTTTGTGCCATTAGAATAAGAACTGGAAAAGTGCTCTGTAATTGTATGTTGAGATAACGTATTTTCCCATAAGCGAATAAGATCTAACATTTAAAAACCCCGCAATATGCTATAAAAATATCTCAATTGTATTATATTGACAAATATTGTCAATTAATTTTAAAGTGCCATCCCAATCTACTTCTCATCAATAACATAATATGGATAAAGAAATTACCCCCAATATTGGGACAGCTTAAGAAATCTGTTTTTTAGAAGCATTAAATGCATCGGTTAGATCAGTAACATCCTTGGTTTTAAAGCTTATAAAATAAATTGTGTATCTTATCGGAACGGAAACTAATCGTTTTATGAATAAGTTCCGTAATAAAAATTTAGATTTTAATTATAATATTGCCCTACTCTTAACTATCCTGCACCCATTTAACTACCCAGTAAGGCGCGACAAATCATTAGTCAGCGCAATAAACATAAGCGCAACTAACAGCAAAAGCCCTACGTAGGCTCCTGCTGATTTTAACCCTTCTGATAGAGGTTTACGCCGAATTGCTTCCAGCAAATAATACAGTAAATGCCCTCCATCAAGCATAGGAATTGGTAATAAATTTAATGCGCCCAAGCTAATACTAACCAGTGCAAGAAAAAACAAATAAGAAACCAAGCCGCTACGTCCTGAGTCGCCTGCGCCTTGAGCGATACCTACAGGTCCGCTAATGCTATTTAATCCTAATCGACCAGTAACTAACCTGCCCATTAAAGTGAATGTGGTGCTGGTCAGTTGCAGTGTTTGTTTCAATGCCGTACCTAAGGCAGTCAATGGCTGTTCTCTTTCCATGCGTAACCAATGCGTTGGCCATTTGACCTTCTGAGAGCGAACGCCTAAGAAGCCCTCCGTTTTACCTTTATTTTCCTGGCTGCCCGTATGTATCGTTATATTTTGTAACGTACCGTTCCTTTTAATGACTAACGATAATTGAGTATCCGGACGTGCTTGCACATAATCCACCAAAAACAACCAATCATCAAAAAGCGTTCCATCCACACTCAATATTTTATCACCATTTTTTAAGCCTGCATTGGCGGCAGGAGAATCTGGGATTACTTCACCTACTATTGGAGGAATTGACGGAATAAAAGGCTCGATGCCCAAACTTTTAAGCGGATCAGGTTTTTTACTATCCAGTTGCCAATCAGCTAATGGTAAAGAGACCTGGTGTTGTTGTCCATTAACTAGAGATTTTACTGTTAAGTGTATTGTTTCTCGGGAGCCTACAAGCGGCATAAGAGCATACTGAAAATCACGCCAGCTGTTTATTTTAGTATCATTCAGCGCGATAATTTCCTCTTTTGCCGTTAGCCCTGCACGTGCTGCAATGCTGTCAGGTCTGACTGACTCAATCATAGGTGCTAAAGAGTGCATACCGATAACGAGTACCAACCATAAGGCAACAAAAGCAAAAAGAAAATTACATAAAGGTCCAGCAAGCACGATAGCGGCGCGCTTCCACAAAGATTGATTATTAAACGCTAAATGGCGTTCGTTTTCTGCGACATCGCCTTCAGACTCATCAAGCATTTTGACATAACCGCCTAAAGGGAATAAAGACCACGCATACTCGGTTCCTTTTTTATCACTCCACCGTGCTAAAATCGGACCAAAGCCAAAAGAAAAACGGAGCACCTTAACCACGCACCAACGTGCGATTTGAAAATGCCCATACTCATGTATTGTTACTAACAGAACTAAGGCCAAAAGAAAATACAACAAAGTTGAAAGCATAGTGCTATTCCAAAATGAAGTAACTTCTTCCGAGTTGCTCCTTAAAAATCATCTGGAAACTCAGTTCAAGTGCCCTTAATTAAAGCACTTGGAGACACATCATGTTTGTCGATAATTTTATTAATCCAAACTCATTGAGAAACTCATTCGAGAGGTTACAAGGTTAGTCCAAAATAAAATAAAGGTAAAGCCGCAATCAAACTGTCCAGGCGATCTAAAATTCCACCATGACCAGGAATGATAGCTCCCGTATCTTTTAAGTGGCAACGGCGCTTCAACATACTAATAAATAAATCACCGAATACTGCAATAATTATAGTACATAAGGCTAAAGCAAACCAACGCACCTTGTCCAATGGATGGAAATAATTCATTCCTCCCCAAGAAATCAGCAAGGAAAAGATAAAGCCACCCGCAATGCCCGCCCAAGACTTTCCAGGACTCACTTTAGGAATCAATTTATGTTTTCCTATGAGCTTGCCACTTAAATAAGCGCCAGTATCAGACACCCAAATTAAAAACAATAAATAAACGAATAACTCTTTACCATGAGGCAAGACATATAAATGAACAAGGCTTTGCACAAATAAAGGTAAGAGCAAGAAACAAGCTGATGCGACAACAACAGGAAAGCCCCAATACAGCTGAGAACCAGGAAAAGAAAGAATGGCAATAATATTTAATCCCCAAACGATAACGCCCAGAATGAGCCAATAAGGAAAAAAATAACTGCATGCGAACAAACCTAAAAGCATCAACACCATAAAACCAACTTGTGTCTCGAGCTTTTGTAGCGGAATTAATTGCAAACACTCTTTGCTCGCAAGTAAGAAGATTAATAAAACAATTCCACCTAAAAGCCAGTGATTACCATAAAAAATAAGTAATAAAACCAAGGGCACTAAAATCAGTGTTGTAATTAAGCGCTGTAAAAACATGATGTTGCCCTTATGTTAACCAATAATTAAAGTATAAAAGCTCATTATTTTGTGTCAATGAATTAGGAAATTTGCCCAAACCTTCTTTTTCTTTTGTTAAAAGAAACTAAAGCGAGCTCAAGCTCATGTTCGCCAAAATCAGGCCAATGAATGTCCGTAAAATACAGTTCGGTATAGGAAAGCTGCCAAAGAAAGAAATTGCTAATTCGCAATTCACCACTCGTACGAATGAATAAATCAGGATCAGGTAAACCTTCGGTATCCAAATGACGTGCAAAATTGGTTTCGTTGATCTCATCAACAGACAACTCACCGTTTGCTACTGCATTTGCAATTTTTTTTGCTGCATTCACCAAATCCCACTTACCGCCATAATTAACAACCACATTCAAAATCAGTTGCTCATTATTCGCTGTTAACGTTTCAGCATCATGCATTTGTTTTTGTAACATGGGTGAAAGCAAACTTCGATCGCCAGTGAATCGCATACGGATTCCATGTTGATTGAGTTCAGGAAGCTCTTTGCGTAACGACTCTAAAAATAATTCCATTAAAAAATTGACTTCCTCAGCAGGACGAGACCAATTTTCAGAGCTGAAAGCAAACAAGCTAAGGCAGGGAATTTTTTTAGTTATGCAGCAACGAATCATTTTTTTTACTGATTCAACACCTGCTTTATGACCTTCAATTCGAGGTAAACCTCGATTTTCGGCCCAACGCCCATTACCATCCATCACAATGGCAATATGCTGAGGAATTTTTTGCTCCAAAACGACTCTTCCCAATAAATAAATGCGCATAGTCTAACCTTTTTAATATAAAAATGTCACTAGTAGTTTCGTTTCTTATCAAAAGAAAATAGGTTTTTTTACCATTTCTACCGCCTTAATTTAATGTAAACGTCCCTATTCTTCTTCGTCTTTTTTACATTACGAAATACGCGATAAGTAAGGTATAATCGCCACACTCAATTTGACCTGTTCTTTGGAGTACTGCATGAAAAAAAAAGCAACCTTGTTGCTCATGATTTTGGATGGCTGGGGATATAGAGAGAATAATGCACACAATGCTATTGCTCAAGCCCATACGCCGCAATGGGATGAATGGTGGAAGCATTCTCCTCATATTCTTTTGCAAGCATCAGGAACATCCGTTGGCTTACCTGATGCTCAAATGGGTAATTCAGAAGTGGGACATATGCATATAGGTGCAGGCAGAGTCATACAACAAGATTTCACTCGCATTAACGAAAGCATAGAAAAAGGTGAGTTTGCTAATAATCCGGTTTTTAATGAGGTAATTACTACATTACACAACACGGGTAAGTCTTTACATATCATGGGGTTGCTCTCTCCAGGCGGAGTACACAGTCATGAATTGCATTTATATGCACTACTGGATTTATGCGCCCCAAAAAAGGTTACGTCAGTCTATTTGCATTTGTTTCTCGATGGCCGGGACACACCACCGCAAAGTGCACTTTATAGTCTTGAACGACTGAACCTAAAGCTGAAAACCAATCCAGTAGCCACTATATGCTCAATCAGTGGACGTTACTATGCAATGGACAGAGACAATCGTTGGGAGCGAATCGAATCTGTTTATAATTTATTGACCCAAGGTATCAGCGAACATCATTTTACGCACGCAGAAGCGGCAATAAAATCTTATTATGAACATAAATGCACTGATGAATTTATACCTCCAACATTGATTGGCGAAAAGAAAATTATTGAAGATGGAGATGCAATTTTATTTTTTAATTTTCGCGCAGATAGAGCAAGACACTTAACCAGTGCTTTTATGGAACCCACATTCAATCGATTTACTCGCCTAAAACATCCTAAACTGTCTTATTTTGTGAGCATGACTCAATTTGATAAAAATTTACCCACTACTTCCGCCTACCCTCCCATACCTTTAAATAATACTTTGGGGGAAGTTCTTGCGAATCATGGTTTAAGTCAATTACGCATTGCAGAAACAGAAAAATATGCCCATGTCACCTTTTTCTTTAATGGCGGCAAGGAACAGGTTTTTGCTCATGAAAAGAGAATCTTGATTCCCTCCCCCAAAGTGGCTACTTATAATTTAAAACCCGAAATGAGCTCTCCCCTATTAACAGAGCAACTTATTGAAGCAATTAATAGCAAAGCGTATGACGTTATTCTTTGTAATTATGCGAATGCGGATATGGTGGGGCATAGTGGTGATTTTGAGGCAACACTTCGTGCTATAGAATGCCTTGATCAATGCATGAGTAAGGTTTGGCATGCTTTGGAAAAACAGGGTGGACAATTACTTATCACATCAGATCATGGAAATGCGGAAGAAATGTTTGACGAGACAATTCATCAAGCACATACTTCTCATACAAGTGAACCCGTACCTTTACTTTATATTGGTGGGCACTGGCATTTTAACTGTAGCGAAGGAAATCTAATTGATATCGCGCCAACGATGTTGACTTTGCTTGGAATTACGCCTCCACCTGAAATGACTGGGCATCAATTATTAGAAAAAAATACCCATGAATAAGCGGAATTGCACAGCGTATTATACTTTGGATAAACTGAATGTTCCGCGCGCACAATTCAAAAGTTTGAGTCGAGCCAAACAGCAAAAAGATGAAGTTGCAAGAAGACGAGTACCAGCAATTTATTTTAATGGATTACTTTTTGGAGCATTACTGTGCTTTGGAATGCATGCCAATTCAACACCAACGGTACAGCAAACTCAAAACCAACTCAAGCAGCTCGACGCACAAATCAACAGCCTACAAAAAACATTAAACTCAGCTCATGATAAACGCGGCGGATTAAACAAAGAATTAGCTGAAACTGAAAAACAAATTGGTGAAGGAGTTCGCAAATTACGCTCCCTCCAAAATGACATCAATAACAAAGAAAATAAAATTGCGAGTTTACAAGAGCAAGTAAATCAATTAACCAAGCAACTCAATACTCAGCAGCACTTATTAGCAAATCACGTGCGCGCCCGATACCACATGGGAGAATATCAACCGCTTAAATGGCTACTGAATCAAGATGATCCCAACAAGGTAAATCGAATTTTAACTTATTATCAATACATCGTTAAATCACGTCAACAGCTTATTGAACAAATTGATAAAACCCGCAGCAGGTTAAGTGAGAGTAAAGAAAAACTGCATCGTGAAGTCGCTGAAAATAAACAACTTAAAACAGAACTCACACAGCATCAGGAGCAACTGCAACACAATAAAAATTATCATACAACATTAATTCAATCGCTCAATCATGAAATTCAAGACAAACAAAACACATTACGTTACGTACGAAAAAATAAGGACAATTTAGCTCGATTATTAAAATCATTATCACAACAAAGTGTTGCCCAAACGCGCAAACCATTTCTCCAAATGCGCAAAAAATTGCCGCTCCCAGTACAGACCCAGAGCCGATCGTTACGCAAAATGAACCAAGGAGTGACATTTTTTGCCGAAGAAGGAGCTGTAGTCACCGCAGTTTATCCTGGAAAAGTAGTATTTAGTGACTGGCTTAAAGGTTACGGGTTACTTCTTATTATTGATCACGAGCAAGGTTTTATGACTTTATATGCACATAACCAGTCTTTATTTAAAAACAAAGGACAATACGTACACCAGAACGAGCAAATTGCGAGTGTAGGACATAGCGGCGGAATTAAACAAAACGGTCTATACTTTGAAATAAGACTAAGGGGTAAGGCTATTCCACCACTTAATTGGTTGTCTTAGACGATCCCTGGCACCTAATTTGCATTTCAATAACTATAATAAAAAGAAGATGGCTTATTTTTGTGGCCTTTCATCCGAGGAGAACACCATGTTGATGAGAAAACTATATCCCTGCACGCTTGCGGTTGTGTACGCATTTACGCTTATGTTACCTCTGACAGGCTTTGCAGATGATGAGGCCAATACAGATACATCCAGTTCCAGTTCTACATCGAGTAAAGCCGTTCCTTTAGAAGACGTACAACGATTTTCCAATGCAATAGGTGAAATTAAAAAGTACTATGTCAAACCAGTTGACGATAAAGAACTTTTTGATAACGCCATTCGTGGCATGCTCAATGGTCTTGATCCACACTCCAGCTATTTGGATGAAGAAGAATTTAAAGAATTGCAAACCTCTACTAGCGGAGAATTCGGTGGTTTAGGGTTAGAAGTCACGATGGAAGATGGAGTGGTTAAAGTGGTTACTCCTCTTGTAGACACCCCTGCCTTTAAAGCAGGCATCAAATCAGGCGACTACATTATTAAATTAGGTAAAGAATCCGTACAAGGTCTTTCACTTAAAGATGCGGTAAATTTAATGCGCGGTAAAGCAGGAAGCACTATTGAATTAACCGTATTGCGCAAAGGGGTTAATAAAGCACTCACTTTTGATTTAGTCCGTGAAGTCATCCAAATTAAAAGCGTACAAAGCAAAATACTTGCTCCAGGCTACGGTTACATTCGCCTCACTCAATTCCAAGCCCTAACTGGAAAAGACATGATGCAAGCAATAGACCAGCTCAAACAACAATATGGTGGTCAATTAAAAGGTCTGGTACTGGATTTAAGAAACAACCCAGGAGGTTTACTTGACTCAGCCATCCAAGTTTCTGATGCATTTTTGGGTAAAGACAAATCAGGTAAAGCAGAAACAATCGTCTCAACCAAAGGACGCTTGCCTGGCTCAGATTTTATTGCCTTATCCAAAGGCATTGATGTACTGCATAATGCACCAATGGTTGTGTTGATTAATAATGGCTCTGCTTCCGCAGCAGAAATTGTTGCCGGAGCACTTAAAGACAATAAACGAGCCGTTGTTCTTGGTACTACCAGTTTTGGTAAAGGTTCAGTACAAACTGTATTACCACTGGATAACAAAACAGGAATTAAATTAACTACAGCGCTTTATTACACTCCATCAGGTACCTCAATCCAGGCAAAAGGAATAGTTCCTGATATCGTAGTCAATGAATTAGAAATTCCTAAAACATCAGCTAAAAACCCAGATGCTACTGGCTTCAGTGAAGCGGATCTAAGCGGACATTTAATCAACAAAAACAACGTAGAAAACACAAAAGCAAAAAATACAAAAGCCCAAGCAGATGATTTAATGCATAACGATTATCAACTCTACGCTGCATTAACTGTCTTAGAAGGTATGGATTTAGCAAACCGATAATAGAGAATCAAATGAATGCTTCAAAATTGGGCCTCATGGCCCAATTTTTTGTAGCAAGGACAGTCAAAGTAACCGCTCACAATGGTCATCAACTCAAGGGATAATTGTAGCCTGGGCAGCGTAGCTGAACCCGGGGGTCTGAGTTACATCAACAAACCTGGGTTCCGCTATGCTGCACCCAGGCTACAGAGAGAGATGTCTACGCCTTTGAATTTACATCTACGATTAAGCAATGTCCGTTTGCTTTTTATAAGAAACACCTTTTTTATCCAGATTAAATGCTCCCATTACCCCATTACCTGACTCCAAAGCCAAAAGATGGGTTGCAATTGACTGACTTGAAAAATCAGAGTTAGTTTTCAGTGCCAGCACACTGCTGTTATGAAGCACATGAAATAGGTCATACGCATAACCAGCTTCAGCAACAGGGTGACTAAAATATTCTTGTTTAAACTGAGCAACAAACTCAGGCTTCATTGTCTTGGTTAAAACAGCCGCTTGTTGATGATTATGACTTTGAGCTAGAAAATTATTTTTTCCATCGGCAACAACGGAGTCATTGGTTAGGCAGAAATGAATCAGATTATTTTTTGTCGCTATTGGGGCTACAAGTGCACCACTATCAGCACTGTCAGTCAATATAACATTAATGTGATGCACATCAATAAATTTTTGTAATACGCTTGCTGATTGAGCAGTATTTGGCATTTTATCTAAAGTATGAAACTCATAATTGATCTCAGAGGATTTGAGCTGATCTCGCGCAAGTTCCATTGCACCGAGCATATTTCTACCAATAAATGCAGATTCAGTAGAAAAAGGAGCAGAAATACCTACATGAATCGTCGTTTTTGTTTTATTTGCCGGATCATTAGCTTGTGATGAAGCATGACACAAAGCAGTTATCATCAGAGATGCAAAAAAAACACTGATGACATGTAACTTTGATAATAAATTTTTCATATCATTATCCTTATTGATTAGACTCTGAGGCATTTGTACCTCTAAAATGTTGGTAAAAAACTAATTTGAATTAAGTGAATGCGCTGAATTGCTAACAAAATTATTTTGCTATGAATAGAAACTAAATACAATGGTTGGGAATTAATAATAATTATGCGATAATTCGCACATAAATTTTAAAAATAGGACATCATGAATAATATTAAATCATATTTATGCTTTATTGCTTTCTGCTTTGCTCCTCTTGCTGAAGCTAGTGTTCAGTTACATTTTGATCAAATTAAAAAAGACGCTACTGCCTTATATGCTTTTTTTAAGAGCATGCCTAAAGGCGGCGAGTTGCATTATCACCTGTCTGGAGGTGCCTATCCTGAAGTCATGTTGGGTCTCGCAGCGAAAGACAATTATTGTTTAGATACAAAAACATGGGGCATCAGCAAAAATACTGAAAATTGCGATGGAGTGGATACTAAAGAGTTATTGAATCATCCACTACTGTACGAGAATGCAATCAGCAGCTGGTCAATGAAAGATTTTGTTTCAGGAAAAGAGTCAGGACATGATCACTTTTTTAATTCATTCTATAAATTTCATGTAATTGTTGCAGACCATCAACCTGAGTTAATTGCAGCAGTGCTGGAAACTGCCGCAGCACAAAACGAGCAGTATATGGAATTAATGCTTTTACCCGATAACGCGCATTCATTAAGCTTTGGTGATTTACTTAAGAAGGCTCCTTCATTCAGTGAAAAAAGAGCGATTTTACTGGCCAATCAGGATTTTCAAAATAACATCGATTATACCGCCATCGAAGCGAATCGCATTTTAAAACAAGCGCGTAAAGAATTAGGATGTGAGGCCAATCCTGAAAAAGATGCATGCAAAATAAAGGTAAAATTTTTGTATTATTCGCTACGTGAACAACCATTAGACAATATGTTTGCTCAAACACTCAACGCCTTCGAAGCAGTTGCCCAATCCATGAAAAATAATGGGTCATTGGTTGGTGTAAATCTCGTTCAGCCCGAAGACGGCATTATTTCATTACAGAATTACCACCAACAGATGCAAATATACAACTACTTGCATGAACTCTATCCACAAGTGAATATCTCATTGCATGCAGGTGAGCTGACTCAGGAACTCGTAACACCAGAGGATATGAATTATCACATTCACGATGCCTTATTTACGGGACACGCTCAAAGAATTGGCCACGGTGTAGACATCGCTTATGAAAATAAAGCAAGCGCTACTTTAGATTATATGGCAACACAGCATAAGCCCGTAGAGATTAATCTAATCAGCAATCTCAAAATACTCAACGTTTCAGGCTCCCAAAGCCCGCTTAATTATTATTTAAAACATCATGTTCCTGTCGTTTTATCTACTGATGACGAAGGAATATTGAGAACCAATTTGAGCTTGCAGTACGTCGAGGCAGTATTAGGTCATGGTCTGGATTATCCAACACTAAAACAAATCAACAGAAACGCGCTCACTTACGCATTTCTGCCAGGAAAAAGCATTTGGTCTGATGCAAGTAATGCCCAATTGATTGAAGAGTGTCAGGATTTAAACAGCAAACACTGTGAGCAATTTATAAAAACCAGTGAAAAAGCCCAATTACAATGGGAGATGGAACAAAAGCTTCGTGTATTTGAGAATCAATTTTGATCGTCGCAGTACATTTCATAGCGTCAACTAAGATAATTGTAGCCTGCATGTAGCGGAACTCGTGGTTCTGAATGAATCACATCAAGAAACCAGGGTTCCGCTGCGCTGCACCTAGGCTACGATTCAGTGTCATTTTTTCCTTGAGTTAGCGCCAAAACATTTTTATTTTGCTTATTTATTAATAAGACATCATTCATTGAGTAGTGGCAATTTGATCAATCAATTGTTCACGCTGAGTAAGGGCAAAAAACATTGTTTCTTCAAGGCATAATGAATTCCCAAAGCAATCATTTGGTCAAGACGACGAGTCAGAAGATGAAGCTCTGGAGGACCTTTCCAGCCACAATGATTTTTTTTGACCTCAAGTGCGGATTAGGAAAAAGCACATCGTGAAATATATTGCCCGATCTTGGCTTGGGAAAGAAAATTAGCAAGAGAGGAACTCTTTTATACGTGAAAAGGATCACGCAGAATAATGGTCGAATCACGTTCTGGTCCTGTTGATAAGAGATCAATAGGAACATTCAGTAAGGTCTCAATTCGCTTCAGATAAGCAATAGCATTCGCCGGCAAATCACTCATATTCGTGATATCAGCCGTAGACTCTTGCCAACCAGGAATCTCCTCATAAACAGGAACTATGCTCTCAAAATCAATCGCAGCTTGAGGAGGTCTGGTGAGTAAATTACCATTACTGTCTTTATATGCAACAGCAATACGTAATACATCCAACTTATCCAGAACATCTAATTTAGTGAGGCACAAACCGGTAATACTATTCAATTCAATGGAGTGTTTTAACAAAACAGCATCAAACCAACCACATCGTCTCGGTCTTCCCGTGACTGCGCCAAACTCTTGTCCGCGTTCGGCAATTTGCTTCCCGACTTCATCAAAAAGTTCCGTTGGGAACGGGCCTCCGCCTACGCGAGTAGTATACGCTTTGGTAATCCCTAAAACATAATCGATGTATTTCGGACCAAATCCAGCACCATTCACTACAGAGCCAACACATGTGTTTGACGACGTAACAAAAGGATAGGTTCCATGATCGATGTCTAAATAGACCCCTTGGGCCCCTTCAAATAAAATGTTATCACCTTGTTCTCGATGCTCATGCAAACACGCAGAAACATCACCTGCCATAGGACGCAACTCTTCTGCCCAACGTAACGTGTCGTCCAACAAAGGTTGGATTGCTACCGCAGGGTGCTTGAAATATTGGGTCAAAATAAAATTATAATAGTCCAAAAGTTCTGCTAATTTTTTTGCAAAACGCTCAGGATGAAATAAATCCCCTACTTTTAATGCACGACGAGCTACCTTGTCTTCATATGCCGGGCCAATACCTCGCCCAGTTGTACCGATAGCGGAATTGCCCATATGTGCTTCACGCGCTTTATCCATTGCAACATGGCATTGGAGAATAAGAGGACATGCCATACTAATACGCAAACGAGAGCGTACATTAATTCCGCTCTGCTCCAGATCTTTTATTTCACTTAATAAAGCATCAGGAGAAAGGACTACTCCGTTTCCAATATAGCAAGTAACATGAGGTCTGAGCATACCAGAAGGAATAAGGCGTAAAACAGTTTTTACCCCATTAATTTTTAAAGTATGGCCTGCATTGTGACCGCCTTGATAACGGACAACAACTTGAGCATCTTGCATTAACAGATCGACAATCTTACCTTTGCCTTCATCGCCCCACTGCGTACCTAAAACAACAACGTTTCTACCCATGATCTACTCTTAAATGTGCACAATGCGATTCGCTGTTCAAAATGGGTACTGACACCCAATTTCAACAAAACTTGACATTATAATTACTTTTTAGCAGGTACACCATCATTTTTTGGTATCGCTTGCTTAAAATAATCAAAAAAAGCACTACTTTGATCCAAAACCAAAATATCCTTTTTGCTTTTAAAACTGCCTTCATAAGCAAGTAAGCTGCGATACAATGAAAAGAAGTCTTTATTTTGACTGTACGCCTCAGTGTATATAGATGCCGCTTTTGCTTGACCAATCGCTCTGACCTTGCGTGCTTCACTACGAGTTTTTGCTAATAAAACCATGACATCAGCATCCGCTTTAGCTTGTATTTGTTCTGCAGCGGCCTGACCATCTGCGCGATGTCTATTGGCAATTTTCTGCATATCTGCACGCATTCGTTGATAAATGGCATTACTTGTATTAGCAGGTAACTCAATTCCTTTAATACGAACATCAACCACATTAATACCTAATTCTCCTGCTTGTTTTTCTGCAGCTTTAAGCAATAACTCCATCACATCATCACGCCCACCAGAAACGACTTCGGAAATAGTACGCTTCCCAAACTGTGCTCGTAATAAGGTGTTTAGTTGCTGTTCTAGCAACGTTTCCGCTTTAAATTCACTGCCACCGGTTGATTTAAAATACTGTGCTAAATCAACGATCTGCCATTTCACATAATAATCAACCATCACATCTTTCTTTTCTTTGGTAACGATACGTGTTGATTTGATATCCATTGTCTGAATACGTGTATCAAAAACACGTACGTTCTCGATAAATGGTATTTTAAAATGGAGTCCTGGATTCAATACCTTCACTTTATTTGTTACTTCATCGGTGACTAAGCGACCTAATCGCAAAAGAATACCTTGCTGTCCTTGGGTCACTGTAAACACGCTCGTGAGTAAAAACAAAAGGATTAAGAAAATTAATATACCAATGGTCCTGCCCATACTCTTCATTGCTAATCTCTCCCTTGTCGATAAACAGGCCTTGTCAGCTCACGCCCATCTACCAAATTTTCTGTTTCACTGGCGTCACCACTCTCAGCTTTAGTATTTTTGGCAATCTCAGCAGAAGCATCGGTTGACTTTGCAAACAATTTATCCAAAGGCAAGTACACCAAATTGCTTGATTTACTATCAACAATCACTTTACTGGTATTTGTTAATACTTTTTGCATGGTTTCCAGGTACATTCGTTGCGCCATAATATTGGGTGAGGCAACATATTGAGAAAGTAACGCTAAAAACTCGGATACCTCTCCTTGAGCATTAAGTACCACTTGCTTTGAATAAGCATCCGCTTCCTGTTTGATACGACTGGCATTACCCTCAGCAATAGGGACAACTCGAGCAGCGTAAGCATACGCTTGTTCTTTAAAACGTTTCTCATCTTCCTGAGCTTTAATGGCATCATCAAAAGCATCTTGCACACTCTCAGGTGCGCGAGCAGGTTGTGGCGCTACGTTAACGATATAAATACCCGTGTTATATAAGTTCAACGTTTTTACCAAAGTGTCTTGTACTTGATTTCCCCAAATTTCTCGTCCTTCAGTAATCATTTGATCTAAAGTAGTTGTACCAACAACTTGTCTTAAAGAACTTGATGTTGCTTGTTGTAAACTTTCTTCAGGATTTGCCACGTTAAATAAGTACTGTCTTAAATCAGCGATACGGTATTGTACGGCCAAAGAGACCGAAACAAGATTTTCATCGCTGGTAAGCATTTGTGCTGAATAGGAATAATCCAAAACCCTATCAACATTCATGATGATCTTGGAAGAAATAATTCGGGGGATCCAATGCGGTCCTGGCCCTACCGTTTCTACATACTTACCAAAACGAAGAATCACTGCTTGTTCAGCCGGATCAACGATAAAAACACCTGATAATACCCAGAGAAGAAAAACCGTTAAAAGAATAGATACAGCAGCTAACCAACTTCCTGACTTTTTAGAAGGATCATTGCCAGTTTTTGCTGTACCGCCAAAAAGCATCTTCTTCAATTTGTCATGAACACGCTTAAAAGCCTCATCCAAATCTGGAGGCTGATTTTTACCCTTCCAGGGATCTTTGCCTTTGTCTGGCTCATTCCACCCCATGTACTAATCTCCTGGCAAATTTTAAGAAAACTAGAATTCTATGGGGTATATGAAGTTTAAGCAAGTTCTACAGATGGAATTCACGCAATCTAAGCGCTCAGCTTTATTTCCACACAACGCTTATTTTAATCCATTTTTGTGCATCTGCTGCTGCTTTGAGACCGCTACTGACTTTTCCACGCAAATCAATATCCCAAATCGCTACAACACGATCATTTTCAGTAATAAAAAAGTGATCAAATAAGTCAGACCGCACCCGCAAATCAGGTGGCTTGACGGTGGTGAGCAGCCCCAAGGGCTGCCGACGATTAGTTCAAACTAACTTTAAAAATTACCTTTCTCATCAGCACCGCTAGTTTTATCGAGCTGCTCCTGATTTTGAATATATTCCCTAAGTTTAGATTCATCAAAACCCACGGTAGAAACAGCATAGCCACAAGCCCAGAAGCGCTCGCCATTAAAATTCCTTTTCCTGCCACCAAATTGTCGCGCAACCGCAATAGCACTTTTTCCTTTGATGTATCCAATAGCTTCGGAAACTGAATATTTTGGCG
>JBOFJV010000170.1:0-5151 GCA_051657005.1 Legionella sp.
ATCCACTACCAGATGCAAAAATAATACACCGATTGTTCTGATTGATAAGGTATGAGTATGTAATGAAATTGTCTTGAGCCCATTGCCTTAGTAGGGCACGATGGGTTCTAAATGGGTGGTTGGCCAGGTGACTGGTTAACTCTACCAGCTGTATTACCCAAAACGAGTATCTAAAAAACCATTAGCTGATTTGTTCAATCAACATCATGCCTTCCTTGATAAATGGTCAATTTATTTGCTTGATGATGTGCTTTTAGGTTTGCAATCAATTGCTGCAGGTCCACCACAACGCCAATATCCTTTCTCGTTATTAAAGGCATTAATCTCTGATCCATTTTGGCAAACAAACAGTCTTGATGGAGTTTCCAAGGATCGTTGGGTTGAGCAGTTGGGTGTTATTCTAGGCGAACAACAGCCTAAATCGTTAAAAACAGCGAAGCTGATGCTTGCGCTGCGATTAATCGCCAGTGATCAGTAACTTGAGCAGATTCAAATTACTTTCAACAGCCTTCCTGCTCATGCTCTTGAGGAGCTTACAAAAACCATAGAATCTGTTTCGTTGTCTATGGTTCCATGATTGCTGGATGTCAGTGTTAAATTTCTTAGCGAAAACCAGGGTGTTCAAAATTATTTTGTCGATTTTATAAAAAGTCATCGCCACAGTCCTGAAGAGTATACAAGGAATCTAACCTCATTACGCAGCATCAACGAACGGGAAAAACGTCAGGAGCTCTTAAAGATTCTTACGGAAGTTACATCGATTTCCGCACAATTTATGGCGCAAGTGGCAGGATATAAGCTTGCCACTTTGCAACAAATGCTGCTCATGCTAAATATCAAGTTTTTAACACCAAAGCAATTTTTTCCTTACAGTCATTACAAAGTGAAGAAGAAGTTCTTAAAGTATTAAAAAAGCGTGAAGTATCACCCCATGGAAAGCGTAACCTGCAACAGGTCAACTTCCGTATTGAGGAAGTGATTGCTGAAATTGAGAGCCTTTCTCTTGCTGGAGTGGAACGGCTTTCTTATAAGCAGAGGAATCTTCTGTTGCAACAAATGACCCTCATTAATTTGTTGGGTAGTGAAAAGAAGATTGTGGGTGCTAAAGGCAAAGAATATTCATGTGCCGCTGAACTCAGCATTACTGAGATGCGTGAACTGATTACCTATTATCAGCAATTGGTCACTAATTCGAAAAATCCTGACGCAGAGCGTGAGGTAGGTCGTTTGGTCTTGATCACATTGGAGCGTGAGGCCATGTATCGTACCTGGGGGAATATGCCCAACTCGACTCAGGTATTAAGTATTTTGCATCGCAGAATGGTAGGTGCTCATGCGTTTACCCAGTTAATTGCAGGTGAAGGAAAGAGTGTGACTTTGGCATTGGATGCTGCTTTAGAGGCTTTAGAATGAAAAACAGTAGATATTTGTACTCGCAATGAAGCTTTAGCACGTCGCGATTTAAAAACCTTTGGCTGGTTCTTTAAACTCTTGCAATTGCAATCATCCTATCTGAACTCAACGTCTACTACAGAAGAGTTTAAAAAATGGCGTATTTACTATTCAGATGTTAGCCAACGCGCATTACTTGAAGCACGTTCTGCAGTCAGTAAAGACACAGCTAAAAAAGAACATCCTCAGGCTGAAGAGCGTTTGCTGTTATTGGATGAAGGGGATACTGTTCTTGATGAAACCACACATTTTCGTGACACCATGGTTATCGGCAAAATGGATCAGCAAGGCAATAAGTCACCTCAAGACATCGCCTGGATTTATGCAGTAGTTAATCTGTATGTTAAAAATCATGAAATCGCGTCTGACGATCAAATTACTATTGAGGATGTAAACTCCTTAAGAGATTTATTGACCCAACAGATAGGTACTTTGGAGTCACGTAAAGCGCAACTTGCTGACCTTAGTGACAAACAACTGGATAAGTGGTTGCATTCGGCGCAAATATTGTGATGGGTCTGAATGAGGTGGTTGATTTCTTATCATGGCCAACTGTTCGAGTAATTGATGATGAGGAAATTCCTTACTCGATGGCTTATATTCTCGACCCAGTGACCAATCGCATTCTTTAGGGCCCACAATGGAGTGATGACGTACATCAATTGTTGCATAGCCGCCTGGATGAAGAAAGAAAACTGAAAGGGGATGCACGACCTCAATTTATTATTGAGCCGGAAACCGATGCTGTGACTGCATTAAGTTTAACCGATTTTCTGCGTCTTTTTGGGGTCTTATGGGCGGTAACCGGAACCTTGGGTGGACCGTCAGAAATTCTGGAGTTGTCACGCAGGTATCAGGCAACGATGTCACTGATGCCAACTCATCTAAAAATCTTTTACAGATTAAAAAACCAGTTCTTGCAGAAAACCAGGATGATTTTTTGAATCAGCTTTTGAAAGAAGTGCAGGCGGCTGCACAAACTGGCCAACCCGTACTGATTCATGTGAAAACACAAGCTGAATCGGACTTAATCAAGCGTTTCTTGGAGGCAAACCAGCCGGGAGTTCAATTGCAAGAGTGTCATGCCAAAGACGCAATGACCGGCATTGAACAGGAACGTATTGTTGCCGCTGGAAAAAATGGTATGGTGACCATTTCAAGTATCTTTGTGCGCGGCACAGACATTGATGTCAGCCATTCTAAAGGGTTATTGAGTATTTTTACCAATGCAGATGATTTACGCGATTGCGAACAAGGATTTCGTAGAGCAGCCAGTTATGGTCGTCCTGGTGAAGCAGTATTAATTGTTGATAAAAGCAAGTTACTGAATACCGGGGCAGATACTGATGAAGAGTTTCTCGAACAGCATCGTCACATCGTATTTCGTCAGCGTGCTTTAGATCGTACTCTAAGAGAACGCGAAAACGCTATCCGTAACGTTCTTTTTGATTATTTTATTCGGTGTCGTGAAGCCATTACCGAAGAACAAATCGATAATCTACAAAATGGTAAAACGGGTTTGGACGCTTTATGGTTTGATTGTTTGAAGCGTTTCAGCGATTCATTTCATAAGTTGTCTAATACGGACATCACTGAAAACGGTACGGAAGAAGAGCTTGCGGCATGGGTTGAACGTGTTTGTGACAATCATATGCGCGATGCAGCCACTTATTGGGAAAGTGTGTGGCATGGTTTTGCAGACAATGCCAAACAACATCAATGCAAGGTGATTCTCAATGACACGAAAATTGAGGTGATCCAGGATATGCTTGGATGGCAACCAACCTCGTTTGATTTGACACTGGAAACGATCCAGGAACAAATTAAAGAGGGTGATTCGCTGCTTGGTCCTGTTCAATCGTTGCGTTCTTATACATGGCCGCTTTGGCGTTATTCTGAGGAGTGGTACCAAAGTTTATGTTCGACACTGACTGGCCATGTAAACGACGATAAACTTGAGGCAGCTACGCGAGCATCTTTGTCTTCGTTATTAAATAATGGTGAGGGATTTGAGCTCGCCTCTTTGTTTGATTACCTCCCTAAAGTGGGGAAATCAACACCCCAATGGGAACAAGCTCCTTATGTGATCGCTCGTGCAACAGAGCGTGTACGCAAAGAAAGTTTTATTCTCTATCATGATCATCTCAATGGCTGCATTGAAAGCTATATGCGTGCAGAAGGCAAAGCGCATCAGGCTGAGTTAAGCCATGCTTTGTCACAAATTGATGACGGATTAAAAAAACAGGCATTTGTTGGAGCTGACTTGCAACCCATCAATCTACAGAGTTGGGATGCGACCATTGCTTGCATCGAAAGCTTAATCACTCAATACAACAAGAGCTGGTTTAAATCATTTGATCGCATTGCGCTAGTAAAGGCATTACAAACAGCTCTTGAGCAGTTAAAAAAGACGGCGAATGATACTGAGGATAAAAGTCATTTACCTTTGGCGGAATTGATGGGCTTGTTGACGCAAGAGAAAGAGGGTGCTGCAAATGATGATGTGGCACGTGATCGAAATTTCTTCTGGATAAAACGACGTAATATCTACAGTACACGCTTTCAAAATGTTTTAGATATTGCAGCAACGATGACACACGCTCATTTAGACGTCCAATCAGGCTTTAGTGATCTTTCGTTGCATTCTGAATTTGCTGCCATTAAAGAACGGGTGACGATTTTAAAAGAGCGCAGTCAATGGTGGAAACAAAACGAGTTGTCTGAGTTGCTGCAACAACTGCCTGAATCATTACCTGATGCAAGCGCTGACTCTAAAGCCTGGAGCTATTTTTATCAATTGCTGCATCAGATACAGCCTAAGTGAAATAAAGAAACCTCAAAAGAAACAAGAATGTTTGATGAAACTAAAAATATTTTAGGGCGATTTGTTACGCGTCTTCCTGTTTTAAATGAAGAAGTTTTTTATATAAAAAGCATTCGCTCTGGATGTGCCAACAGTTTGGCGACTTTAAAGAAAATCGAGTAGGCTCCTAAAGCAAAGAATAAGGACTGGTTGCGAGCGAAAAAATGTGCTGAAGTTAAAGATGCGATTTCATCCATGTGGCAACGAGGCGCAGTTTCTGTAAGTGAAACAGAGGATGCGTCTTCTACTGTAGAAATGGAACATCATAATGGTGAAAAGAAAACATTTAAAATTTCTTTTAACGAAGGTGAGTTTAATTGGCCAGAAGCTTTTGAGGCTCCAGGCAGCATAACTCTGTCTGTGTTTTAGCGGCGGGCTGAAAAACCAATAGTCGTCAAGCTAAGAAACAAAAACAATTTAAAGTAGGTTAGGCCAAGGCCTAACCTACTTTTATTGGCTCTACACCAATTAAGGTGGCACTTGAATCAAATTAGTCTAGACTAAGTCCTTGATTTAGATAACAAAAGTAGATTAAAGTGCCGAAGTACAATCTTATCCTAAATTTACCTGGATTTTCCATAGTAAAAGTGAGCGGATATCAACCATTAATATTAGATGTAAGCTATAACCGATTATCCAGTTGTAGTCATTGTCAAAGTAAGAGCGTACGCAAGAAATCCTCGTATATACGCAGAGTTCATCATGAGTGAATCGGACATCGTCGAAGTATATTAGTATTTAAAGCGTATAAGGTAACTACTCACCCCTATACGCCACTGCGTGACGTACAGTGGTGAAAGAAACTGTACTCTAACGTTGATTGTTCAATGCCATAG
>JBOFJV010000171.1:0-2627 GCA_051657005.1 Legionella sp.
ATTCACTGTTGCCTTCAGGTATCAAAAGACCATGGGCCACCTCTCATACTAAACTTAACGGAGCTCAATCACTTCAACCTTGCGGCTTACGGCTTACAACTTCCTTTGCCTACGCTTAACCATACGCGTTACCACATACAGCCAAAGGCTAAGTACGAAATGCGCTCGATCGCGCTTTCCAGGTAGCACTTTCAGCTACTAGCGGTCGTGCACTTTCGTGGCGCACCCTGATTATTTTTAGATGCAATAACAGTATATTGAACATCAATTACAGTATCAGATCCCGGTTGAATTTCCGTTACTTCTGACGCTTCGATATCAATGTCATAAGTTCCTGTACCCGTTCCAGTTAATATGAAACAATCCAATCCATTGTCGCGAAGAGTTCTTACACTATGAGAGGCCATTTCCATCGCATGTAATGACTTATTTCGTCGCTCATTAAAAGAGGATATATGCTGTAAATTACCGGCATAACATTGAATACCCATGAAGTTTAACCAAGGCAAATTTTTAATTTCCAAGGCAAAATTTAAAACCTGATCGGCTTTAATCCCTGTACGCCCAATGCCAGGATCGATATCAATAAGGACGTTGATCTTTTGTTTTTGCAGTGCGCCCGCTTCGTTTAAAGCAAGAATATTTTCTCTATTATCAACAACAATTAGAGTTGAAGGCGCTTTTTTAAGGCATGAAACAAGCCTGGAAATTTTATTTTTTGTGACAACAGGCGAGGTAATCAGGACATTCGGTAGTCCATTTTCAATCAGAACTGCCGCTTCTGAAATTTTGGCGGCTCTTAATCCTATTGCGCCATATTCAATTTGTAATTTTGCTAATTTTGAACACTTATGCGTTTTGCAATGCGGTCTAATATTGACTTTATTTTCAATAGAATGGTTTTGCATTATTGCCAAATTGGATTCAAGAATTTTTTTATCTATGACTAAACACTGGGTATCCAAATCGGTTTTTTTTATCCCCAGAATTGATTTCGACATTCTATTTCTCTCAGTGTTTTTCCCGGCTCTTTTAGTCAGCACTCAGCATCACTCGAATTCCCAAATAAACCAATAACCCTCCAAATACACGAGACAAAACCGCTTGAATATTGGTAAATAATTGACGAATCCTATGTGATTGCAAGAATAAAACCAATAAAGGCCAATAAAGTGCCGATTCCACAACAAACACTCCCGCTACTACCATTTTATCCGCTAATGGTGCATGAACAGACACAAACTGGGTAAATAAACTGAGAAGAAAAACCGCGAGTTTCGGGTTTAATGCGTTGCATAAAACCCCCTCCATATACGCTTTTAAAAAAGTTACATTTTTTACTAAAGCGTCGTTTGCATGCATTTGTTTCACATGCTTGGATTTTAAACCTTTTAACCCCAGATAAATTAAATAACAGGCACCAATATATTTAATAGTTGTATAAAGCACGATACTTTGCGTAATAATTAATGCCAAGCCCAAAATGCAATAAGTTGCATGGAACAGACATCCTGTAATAATACCGAAAGCCGTAGCTAAGGCTTGTCGCTTTGGATATAAAAGAGCGTTTTTCGTTACCAGTAAAAAATCCGGTCCTGGACTTATCATGCCGATAAAACAAATTACGATTAAAAGAAATAAGCTAATGTTCATCAGTGTCACGTCTCGATCAGTGGTATGATTTTTTTATTTTAATTCAATTCGGTTCTAAATATCTATTTTTTACTGTAGGCTGATAAGGTGAAAAACTGATAAATCATCTCATTCCCCCAGAACGACTCCATCGCCCAAGCCCTATCTATATCCGGTCCATAACAACTCCTGTCTCAGAAGAGTGAGAATGAATTGTTCCATTTGTAATTGGAATTGATCCATGTATTTCAACTTTGGGTAAGGTTTTAAACATATCCTCATAGATAATCTGGGTCCGCGTTCCTGGATGAGTACGCGCATATTCCTTGACCGTTTCCCAATTGCATTTTCCTTCTGTAATCATCCACCGCATCGTACTCAAGAGATTGGGGATTCTTTGATTCTCATAATCCTCACTGTAACGACGAACAAATTCGGCGTAGAGTTTAAGCGGCTCCTCTTCTTTTAATGGTACTGCTGCAACAAAAGACAGCGCAGGACTCTCCGAACTGCCTTCAACACGACGGCTGTATTTTCGAGTCACCATGCGCTCAACGACAAAAGCTGCCTCACTGGGCCTGCCAAAAAGCTGACGTAACGTATTGCCCCAAGAGTGATCCACGTAAATGATTCGATGCAATGCACTGCCCGTCATATGACAGCGATTAACAAAAGGATCAACTAAATCTAGCTTGCCATCCAGATAATGATCAATTTCTTTGAGCAAATCACCACGCATATCTCCCAATAACTGACAGAATACTTCGCTACGTGGTGGCTCCGCCCCTCGACAAAGTAACATTGCGACGCCACGAATCAAATCTTTGTTATTCCGATCGCGAGTCAGACCGCACCAGCAAAGCAGGTGGCTTGACGGTGGTGAGCAGCCCCAATGGCTGCCGGCGATTAGTTCAAACTAACTTTAAAAATTACCTTTCTCATCAGCACCGCTAGTTTTATCGAGCTGCTCCTGATTTTGAATATATTCCCTAAGT
>JBOFJV010000172.1:0-3642 GCA_051657005.1 Legionella sp.
ACGATGATGTTGTCATAATTACTCTCCTGTGAAACCGTCAAGTCCACAGCTGTATTTTGACATCATCGTCACTAAATCTGAAGGCTAAGCCTTGAGAGGCTCACTAGTCAAACTAGTGGTTTACCTGTCTTAAAATTAATTCCTGCCTCTATAGACGCTTTAATAATATCATCAACACCCGATTGATTTACTGCGCCAATATTTTCCCAAAGATCGCCTTTTCCACCAAAAGCATAGTACCAGGCACAAATTGGAAACAAGCAAGCCAGTATTACCTAAAGTTTTATAGTGCATCGCCATTATCTCCTTTTAAATAGGGGCAAATAAATGATAATAAATTACATTAAGTTTACTTCGAACTAAAGACAGCTAATCCTTGCGTACGTAACCAATGTTTATCCTCTGCAAAAACATAAGGGTGCAATCCAGGAATCTCTTGAATATCAGCAAAACTCGTAGTGACAAAATAACGTGCACCAAAAAGATAAAATTCTTTAGTATTGCGTGATGGAGTTACTAGGACGTGCCCTGTAGGTACAATTTTTATCAGTTGCTCTATAAAAGCAACAATTTCTTTTTCACGTTCAATTCCATTTTTAACACCTAAAAGATAAGGAACATAAGCGGTATCAAATGTCTGTGCATTATCATGTAGTATCTGATCTACTGTGCCAACATAAAACCGAATGTCTTTATCAAGCTCATGATTTGTTTTCGTCTTTGATTGAATTGCTTGTTGCACCAACAAGAGCATGTAATGAAGGTAGACTCTGCGTAATGAATTGGGATGAATTAACCAGAATATGGCCTTGCCTGTGTTACCTGAAGGTAAGGAAAGCAAAGGTGGATACCAATAGGTTAACGCAGTAAGTAGTTCACCAATTGAGGAAAATTGCTTCTCTTGAGAATTTTCTTCTCGGTAATGATAATACTTCTTAAATGCTTTCATCCATGCTATTGTGATGGGATCTTTATCATAGGCAGCAACCGAGTTTGCGCCAGATAGTGCAAACAAAAAACTACTATTGGCATAACCAGGTATGACCAATACCTTTTTCCCTTCAATCTCTGCACGAATGTTATATCGATCATTTTTAGTTCCAGATAGAATGGATGATAAATAGCGTTCTGCACCCATGGGATAAATTTGCACTTCTTTATTGTCTGAAAGTCGTGCCACACGACGCTCGCTTATCCATTTTTGTTCTTGTTTGCTTAAAATAGTTTCATAAGCTGGCATACAATTTCCTTAAAATACTTTATGTCTCAGTAATTTCGTGTTTACGGTGCAATAGTAATGGGTTTAGTAATGCAGAACTTACTTTTTTGCCAATTTTTTGTGATGGAACTTCTATAACCTTATGAATAATAAATGAAAAAAATAAAGAACCTAAAAGTACTACTAATAAAGCAACGCCTATCTTATAACCACTATCGAGCATCACACGCAGAACAACATAACCGGCAATGCTGTGTATGACATACAATGGATAACTGATATTTGCAAAAAAATTCACCAAAGTATTTTCTGAAAAGAGTCTAGGAAAAGTATAAGCAAACAGAAATGTAAGTAATGCAAAAGCATAACTCCAAGCCATCACCAAGTTATTTGACTCAGGCCCAGTCCACCATGCAATACAAAACACAGCAAATAATGCACTTATCCCAAGATATCCCTTATCAAGTGATATTTGGCGTAGATATACGTAATGAAAAAAAACGCCAATAAACATAAAGATTAAGTATTGCGACGACACCATACAAATCCTGGCACAAATAAAGGCAGAAAAATTATTTTTAGACCACTCGGGAAGCATGAACGTCATATAAATGATTAAAATAAATAAAGCGACAGGGATCAGAAATACTTTGAGTGAGTAACGATGAAGCCAACCAATTGATAACGCAGCAATCAAGTAAAATTTCATCTCAATTTCAAGAGTCCATATAATGACATCAATGTTTCTTGAATCCAGCAGATCACGGACTCCAGGAGCATAATGGATGAATAACTCTTGAAATGTATAAGGCCAAGGTACAGAAAAGTAGTTCATCCCCCAATAAAGAGCACATAAAGTGATACTAAATCCTACCACATACGTAGGAACAATACGGAAAAAACGATTTATGCAAAAACCGAAACTGGTTGTTTGCTGTAGTGAAAAAGGGATAACAAAACCACTGATAATAAAAAATAGAGCGACACCATAAGCACCCCAATCAAAAAGTGGAAACGGATTAAACCATTGGATAAAAGTTGGCGTCGCATAATGCTCAATGGAAAGTATTGGTGCATTAATCATATAGGCAACAGAATCTCGCTTATACCAAAAAGTACTTAGATAATGTGATATAACAACAAATAATGCTGCCAAACCGCGTAAAGTGTTCGCAAATTCAATCCGCGTATTTGCTCTCATCTTTCCTCTCATGAGCAGCACAACAAGCGCTTTGTGCCTAATTGATTTCGATTCGATTGATATTTTTACTATTAAAAAAAGTAATTGTAGCCTACTCTATTTTTATTGGCTAGCAATTTCAACACAGACCTTAATGCCTGGGTTGAAACCTGCTACATATACATGCGCAAATATTCCTCTTCATTTTGCTCAGTAGCAGCTGTATCTCTAAGTCCTGAAGCAAAAACACCGCTTGTAGCAACTACAGAAGCAGAGTTCCGATCATTGCTTTTAGGTAATGAATTTAAAATTAGCAATTACTGCAGGCATTGGTTCTGATCACGTCGATTTGCAAGCAGCAATAGAGAATAACATTACCGTTGCAGAAGTAACTTTTTCAAACAGCATCAGTGTTGCAGAACATGTGGTTATGACCATCTTGTCTTTAGTAAGTAACTACATCCCCTCTTATCAATGGGTAATTCAAGAAGGATGGAGTATCGCTGATTGTGTTGCCCGCTCTTATGATCTCGAAGGAATGGCTGTTGGGACGATTGCATGCGTCGAATAGGTTTAGCAGTGATGAAACGTCTAAAGCCTTTTGATGTGAGATTGCATTACACCAATCGCCATCGTTTACCTGAAGCAACTGAAAAAGAACTCGGTTTGGTGTTTCATCCTACGGTGGAGTCATTAGTGCAAGTATGTGACGTAGTCACGATAAATTGCCCGTTAACACCTGAAACAGAAAATCTTTTTGATGAGCAAATGCTCAGCAAAATGAAGCGCGGTGCTTATCTTATTAATACTGCTGTAACTACTCACCCCTATACGCCACTGCGTGTCGTACAGGGGTGAACGAACTATATTTAGAAAAAAATTGAAAAAAATCAAAAAAATCACAAAATACTTGACAGGTTTTAGCTGGTAGAGTTAACCAGTCACCTGGCCAACCCCACATTTAGAACCCATCGTGCCCTACTAAGGCAATGGGCTCAAGACAATTTCATTACAGACTCATACCTTATCAATCAGAACAATCGGTGCATTATTTTTGCATCTGGTAGTGGATGCTTCTTTACGAATAGGTCGAATTTATTCCATTCGAACGACTTGCGTTGACTCCGCCTATTGAGCCATTTAAATATTATCCTCTTGGCTTCGTACAGAAATTTTGACACCATTTTGAAATTGAAACTTACACCATAATACTGCACATGGCCTCTCAATTTGGCACAGAAGG
>JBOFJV010000173.1:0-2845 GCA_051657005.1 Legionella sp.
CTAAAAGAGACGCATTTTTAACTCAAAATCCGGCTATCGATGCAATCTATCAATTCCAACAACAACTTCATTCTCTTTTAATGAAAAGAGCATTAACACAAAAGGCATGTCGTAAAGTAATACCTACCTTCTTAGGCATACTGACTGAATTAAAGCAAAGTGCTTTTAAGGCTTTAGCTTCATTGGGTAAGACCATGGGAGCTTGGAAAGATGAAGTCGCCAGAATGTGGCGGTTTAGTAAATCAAATGGAATCACAGAAGGTTTTCATCGTAAAATGAAACTCATTCAGCGAAGAGCTTATGGTTTTAGAAAATTTGAAAATTACAGAGTGCGTGTTAAGGTGCTCTGTGGGTGATTAGAGATGCCCATTTAAATTGGAAAGAGTCAATTCACCTTAAGTGCTTGATTATCATGGTGGCCAGAGGCAGAATCGAACTGCCGACACGAGGATTTTCAGTCCTCTGCTCTACCGACTGAGCTATCTGGCCCCGATGGTTGCTATTAGACTCCGAGATGGGTTTTGAGTCAAGAGTTGATTGCTGTTTTTTTTTAAAAAATGAATATTAGTATTCTCAGTATAAATTTCTACCAAACATGTTTTTTCCCTGGATGGATCAAAAGAGGAATTTAGTAGCCTTCGTGGCGTAGTTCAGCACATAAAATGGTCTGTATCATTCCTTAATGTTCTCATAATAATAAATAAGTATTATAAATGATCATTTGATTGGGGAAGTTCTTTATGAAAACGAAAATTGAATACAACAAGGGATTTACTTTGACTTATGAATGAGTTCAATTTACTGAATAGGGGATGAAGTACAGTACCAATCCTTTAAGTCATATTGTCGAAAACGCAGATGACATTCCTCCTAAAACGTTTCAATTTTGTGATGATTTTAATAATGTGGGTGCATTAATTATGCGTTTTCATTTTGGTCAATCACAGCGAAGTGGATCGTTGACGCAAGTGGTACGTAGCGATTATAAAAATTATGCAATTGAAAAAGTCGGTGATGGCGTGGATCAAACTGATTTTTTTGATGTGCCTGTAAGCAGTTCAGAGGCATTAAGAGATAGCTTAAAATTGCATCAACTTTCTTCTTATCCTTTAGGTGAAGCCAAGATATTGAATCGTCTAACCCAGGCAATTCAAGAGCGAAATTCAATGATTGCAGGAGAGCAATGGTTATTTGGTACAATCCATACTGCGGTTTGGCAGCCTGTAATTTCATTGGCAGGACATTTAACAAAGAGTAATTTTGCTTATATTCCTTGCCCAGCTTATTTAAATCAAACCAAATATCAGGACATTTCACTAGCACTTAACGAAGGCAAATTTTCTATAGATGAGACCAGTAAAAAGATAGAGGTGCTGGACTATACATTTTACTTAACGGCTGTTTCTAATCTCAAAATACAGCCACTAGAAAATGATGGTGCAACTTTTCAAACTAATGGCTTATTGGTTCATTTGAAAAACTCTGCTTCAGTGCCCGCACCGCTTGGATGGATGATTCATGTCCCAAGTAAAAAAATGCTTGCGCAAGCGGATACCGAAGATTTAATTAGCTTGATTAGTCTGGCTGAAGGTAAGTTTCATCAACTGAGTCCCGCACAACAAAAAATATTGATGTCTGGACGCCTGGAAGACAATGAGCGAGTGCGGGTGACTCAAAATCGGCAGCTCAACGCCATGCTCTCAATCTTTGCCACACTTGAAACAGAATTTGATTTTGATCCAAGACCATTAATCAATAATGTATTGAAGAAAGTGGCAAGAGCAACACAAAAATCGATTGAAGAAACGAGTGTTCTTGATGATTTTCTCACTGGAATAATCCAAACATCAATGGTGCAACACCTGGTAGTTACTAAAAAACAGAGCGCGAGAGCAGAACTCCCACTTGCATTTAATCTTGATTTCAAGACCATTAAAAATAATGCTAAAGCACTTGCTTATGCTTTTAATATGAAAGATGGCAATGGGTTTTCTGTGCTGCAGAACGGAGAAAAAGAAGATGCTTTTTATCAGGATGAACGCCTTCCAGATCTTGAGATAAAGGGGGAGTTATTAACACCGAGTTTAACAGACAGCAGGCATTGTGCTGCGATACTGTCTACAGCAATGTTGGTTGCTGAGCAAATGATTTTAGAGCAACTGCTTGCCTCTATTGTTCGCAATGATGGGAATGAACATTACGTTCATGCGTTAACTGCAATTCTTAAAATGTGTCATGGAGGAAATACCGAGCACGCTGAAAAGGCCTGCGAGCATTTACTGACTTTAGCTAAAAAATGCCATAAATCAGATCTAATACCGTTATTAGGACTGCAATATGAGCATTGTGCTGAATTAATTACAGCGTTAAGAAGCTCTATTGGCACCGATCATTTAATTCATTTGGCATCTGCATTAGGCACAGAAAGTCACTCTACGCCCGAAGAAATACTAAAAACACAACCTTCCCATTCAATCGATGCTTACATGAATGGTTTAAATAATTTGCATTTGATTTGTGCTGAGCTGCAAAGACGCTTAAAATTCAAGAACCTCAGACCATTCAGCTCAATTACCGCGCATCTCAGGATGAAGTACACGAACGTTCGCATACGACTTCATTCGTTGCTTGTCCTTACCTTAATGCGAAGCAAAGAGCTTATAATGCGCCGCTCGGTCGAAGTAAAAGTACTTTCGGCTCTACACTAATTAAGGGGGCACTTTAATCAAATTAGTCTAGACTAAGTACTTGATTTAGCGAACAAAAGGAGATTAAAGTGCCGAAGTACAATCTTATCCTAAATTTACCTGGATTTTCCATAGTAAAAGTGAGCTGATATCAACTA
>JBOFJV010000174.1:0-2565 GCA_051657005.1 Legionella sp.
CAATCAAGCGTCCTTTTGGGCTTCAGATGCACTGATTCGCTTTTTTAAGGTCACTGGATTGCTGCGCCTACGGCTCGCAACGACTGATTTTTTGCTAAAAACCTACTTGCAAAATATGTATCGATACCTCAAGACCACATCTACTTTTAATGAGCGCAGTCTACACTGCTCTAAACGACTGTTACGCGGGTTTATCAGGTAAAAATTGAGACAGTATACTCGCAATGATTAATCCCGCAGGAACAATGAGAAGTGCCTGTTGATAATCACTTAACACATGATGTGTTGTTTCTCCCTTAAAAAGATCCAATAAATAACCTACAAACGGCTGTAATAAAGGCGCTGACATCATGGCTAAGGTGTTTGTGAACCCGGTACACGCTGATAAAGATTCAGGTGGGGCTAATTCGTTTGCAATAGTGAACGCAAGCATATAAGAACCACAAAAAAGTCCAATCGCAAACAACAAGACGCCTGTTAAAATGATACTTTGGATTGGTAAATAAAGGACCATGAAAAATAAGAGTGCAGTGACTAAACAGGAAATGTGGATTAGTGGTTTTCGTTTGGGTAGATTAATCGACAGCCAACCGTATATAGGACAACTTAAGCCAGCTCCCAGTAAGACCATAGAGGTGAGAATGCTTGCAGTCTCTATGGAACAATCTAATTTCAGTTGCAGGAAAGGAACATCCCACATTGCAGCAAAGACAGTAATAACTGAGAACTCTAAACCAACAAATAAACCATTAATCCAGACTAATTTATTTTTTAACATCAGGACTAAATGTCTTTTATATTCTTGATGGTTATTAATGATGGGTTTATTACTAGGAATATAATTGAAGCACAGCATCGCAATAAAAAGGCCGATAAATCCAGCGCCAGCAAGAAAATAGTGCCAACTAATGAAACTGATTAACGAGCCCATACCAATCATACTGCACACGGTAACGGTAAAGCCTAGCGTTTCAGAAAGTCCTATCATAAAGGCATATTGCCTTAAAGGGTAATGTTGACGTAGAACTCGTGTTACGCCTACAAAAGCAAAGGACGAGCCGCCACCAATGATCAATCGGCCCAGAAATAACACAAATAAATTATGCCCAGAAGCGAATAAAAAGCAACCTAAAGCACAAAGCAGGGCGTTAAATGAAAGTAAGGTTCGAGTATTATAGCGATCAAAGAGCAACCCAACCGGAATTTGAATTGTAGTGTAAACATAATAAAAGGCACTGCTTAAAAGACCAGCAGTAAGCGCTGTAAGTTTTTTCTCATGCATTATCGCACCGATAATGATTCCAGAGGAAAGTTGCAAGATGAACTGAAACAATAAAAAAAATACACTGACTAACCAGATACGGTTTCTTTTCGAATGCGATGTATGGGCGTTGTGTAATAGATTCATTAATTTTGTGTAAACAAAAAGGCGAAATATATAGCATCCTGAACAATGTGTAAATTTATTTATAACGATTTAAACGGTTAACTTAGATTAATAGTGTTGGTAGAACCATGAGTGGATTACCTCTAATGGAAATTAGTGGTAGACACACCAGCGTTGAATAATGCTTTGATCCAATTCAGGTGGTATCCCATGCACCCCAGGAGAGAGTTGCTCACTAAGCAATGTTAAAGCTGCAATGTTATGAATATAAAACTCTGGATCTATATATTTCATCGGAGTGGGATCTTTGAGAACAAAATTAACCGCCATTTTATGATTTAAGATTTCATCTTCGCTGAAATGCGGCCCAAATTCGTCATAAATACCCAAATTTGCTAAAATTTTCCCACTAAACCATGAATGAGGATAATCATTCATAATGGCTTTTTTTCCAGTAGCAGTAACAACGACATTTGCCTCAATCAGTGCGCTTTCTAATAGTGCAAACTCATTTGGACTAATCGCTTTAATACCTAGTTTCTGGGCTACAGCTCTTTGTTTTTCACAAAGATCAACAACGACAACCTGGACTTTATTTTGCTGACAGAAATAAGCTAATCCGCGACCTATTTTACCAAAACCAAAAATAACCAATGATGTATCTATGGGATTGATTCCGGTTAGTTGTCTAATGGCTGTATGACTGCTTTCAGCACAACCAAATACAGTTTCAAGTTGTTTTGTTAATGTTTTGTCAATACTAATCACTGGCAAATCAATAATCTGTTGGCGATAAAATTGATCCCCTGAACCGGTTAGCTCAATGGCTCCCATTTTGGGTGTTCCTAAAAATTGATGCAGTTGCGCACCGCAATCAAAATAAAGATCAAAGTCCTCTTTGACGAGGGTGAGTGGATCATCCACATAACGTATTTTAGCTTCTTTAAAAGCCGATACTGCCTCTGGGTGAGGAACACAGAAAGTTGTTGGATTGGTGACGGTAACTTCTGCTCCTGCTTCAATTAAACACGCAATTTTTAGGCTCTACACCAATTAAGGGGGCACTTTAATCAAATTAGTCTAGACTAAGTCCTTGATTTAGCGAACAAAAGGAGATTAAAGTGCCGAAGTACAATCTTATCCTAAATTTACATGGATTTTCCATAGTAAAAGTGAGC
>JBOFJV010000175.1:0-19894 GCA_051657005.1 Legionella sp.
GCAAAAATAATACACCTATTGTTATGATTGATAAGGTATGAGTATGTAATGAAATTGTCTTGAGCCCATTGCCTTAGTAGGGCACGATGGGTTCTAAATGGGGGGTTGGCCAGGTGACTGGTTAACTCTACCAGCTAAACTCGCTGTTTGCGCATCGCCAGTAGCGTCGTTTTGTTTTTTCTTTTTACTCTGATGCATCATATTACCAAGATCATTATTTTCGTCTGCAGGCATCAGTATTCTTTTTTCTTAATATCTGTTGGACAAGAGCATTCAGAGGCTGATGTTTTTTCAGGTACAACTCCAGAGTTTTCCTTTTTTTTCTCTAATGCCAGGATCTGGTCGATATGGTGTTCTAAAAGAGTGACTAATGAAACACTTCCATCGACCAGAATTGCTTGATACCCCAGTGCTTTGGCAGCTGAACTATTTTTCTGGGAATCATCAAAGATAGTCATTGCCTGGATCGAGCTCCCTGCTCTTTCTCGGATTTTTTGCAAATGAATTGTTTTATCTACTTCGCTGAACGATTCAATGATTATTTTTCTTTCAAACCCAGCATCTTCAAAGGCTATAGATAAAAAGGCTCTAATCAATCCTTCACCCCATATAAAACGAATACAGCAGTATAACATTGAAGAGAAGTGCCAAAATGTCAGCCCAAGACTCTGAGGCACAACCTCTACCCAATTACAATAGATTTATGCCTCTGTATCACTAGACTTTTTTCTTTTTCGGCAAATAAAGATCAGTAATTGTTCCTTCAAATGCCTCTGCCGCCTGAGCAACAGTTTCTGAAAGTGTTGGATGAGGATGTATTGTCAACGCAATATCCTCAACATCGCAACACATCTCTATAGCTAATGCTGTTTCAGCGATTAAATCACCCGCATTGATACCTACAATTCCAGCACCCAGGATTCGGTTCGTATCGGGGCAAAACAGTAATTTAGTCATTCCCTCTTCACGTCCCATGCTTAATGCACGACCGCTAGCAGCCCAAGGAAATGTTGCTTTTTCATAACGGATATTTTTTTCTTTTGCTTCTTTCTCAGTGAGTCCTGCCCATGCAAGTTCAGGATCAGTATAAGCAACACTCGCAATGCATTTAGGATCAAAATAATGTTTTTTACCTGCAATCACTTCTGCAGCAACTTTACCTTCTGGAATTGCTTTATGAGCAAGCATAGGTTGACCAACAACATCACCAATAGCAAATATATGGGGGACATTAGTTCGTTGCTGGTTATCCACTTTAATAAAGCCTCGATCATCCACTTTAACGCCTGCTTTATCCGCATCAATGGTTCCACCATTAGGTTTTCTACCTACAGAAACCAGAACCTGTTGGAAGCAAAGCGGTTTATCGGTTGCATGCTGCCCTTCCATAGAAACATAAATGCCGTCTTTTTTAGCTTCTACTGCCGTCACTTTAGTTTTCAACAAGAATTTAACGCCTTTCTTTTGCATCCGCTTTTGTAATACATTCACTAAATCTAAATCAGCGCCAGAAATCAGTTGATCCATAAATTCAACAACAGTAACATCTACACCTAAAGCAGAGTAAACCGTAGCCATTTCCAAACCAATAATTCCGCCACCTAAAACTAATAAACTGCCTTTAATATCAGCAAGCTCAAGTGCACCCGTAGAACTAAAAATTCGTTTCTCTTCAGGGATAAACGGTAAATTAATTGATTCAGAACCCACAGCAATAATTGCATTTTCAAATTCAACTTCTACTGGCCCCTCTTTGGTAGAAACAATTATTTGATGCGTTCCTGAAAACTTACCTACTCCAGTAACTACTTCTACTTTACGTTGCTTTGACAAAGCGTTTAAACCACCAGTTAATTTAGAAACAATAGAATTCTTCCAAGCAACTATTTTTTTATTATCCAGTTTAGGTTTACCAAAACTTACGCCTTGCTCGGACATTTCATGTGCTTCATCAACAACTTTTGCGATATGCAATAAGGCTTTTGAAGGAATACATCCCACATTCAGACACACGCCGCCTAAAGAGTTATAGCGCTCCACTAAAACAACTTTTTTACCTAAATCTGCGGATCTAAATGCAGCGGTATATCCACCAGGTCCACTTCCTAATACGACAACATCGGTCTTTATTTTATTAGCCATTACAAGCCTCTTTAAATGAGATTATTTATTAAAGTAAAATTCGTCTTATATCACTTAAGCAGTCACAAATAAAACGAGAAAAGCGAGCCGCTTCAGCACCATCAATGACACGATGGTCATAAGATAGAGACAGAGGTAGCATTAATCGTGGTTGAAACGTGCCATTGATATAAACGGGTTTTATTTCAGAACGAGATAAACCTAAAATAGCCACTTCAGGACTATTTACTATCGGCGTAAATGCAGTACCTCCTATACCACCAAGACTGGAAATTGTAAAACAGCCTCCAGACATATCTGCGGGCATCAAACCTTTCTCTCGAGCCTTTGTGCTGAGGCTGGCCATTTCCATTGCAATTTCAGCAACAGTTAACTGATCAACATTTCGGATAACAGGAACAACCAAACCATTTGGTGTTTCTACTGCAATACCCAAATTGAAATATTTTTTGTAAATTAAGTTCTTACCTGTTGAATCCAAAGAAGCATTAAATTGAGGAAACGCCTTTAACGCCTTTGTAATCACAGCGCAAACAAATGCCAATAAAGTTAATTTATATCCTTTTTCTTTGGCATGAGCAGTTTCAGATTTTCTAAACTCCTCAATCTCAGTAATATCAGCCGCATCAAATTGCGTGACATGCGGTATTGATATCCAGGAGCGATGAACATTAACTCCTGTTAGTTTTTTAATTTTATTCAGTGGCTGTGTTTCAACTGCGCCAAACTGTGTAAAATCAATCACTGGATTAGACGGCATACTGAAAGCACCCGATCCAGCCGGCGCGCTAAGTCGTGCTTTAACATAAGCCTGGATGTCTTCCTTAGTAACTCGCGATTTACGTCCACTCCCGCTCACATCACTTAAGTTCACGCCAAGCTCTCTTGCAATTCTTCGTACTGCAGGACCTGCAGCAATGACTTGTGCAGACCAGGTACTCTCAGCAATCATAGGTATTGATGCAGATTGTACAGATTGATTTGAGGCTGTATTGATCTCTTTTTCTTTTTGAATTTCTACTGAACGCTCTTGAGTCATTTCAGGCTCTTTTGACTTTGTCGTCTCCGCTACTGCTGCAACCTCTGCTAAGAGAATCACATTGCCTTCTGAAACTTTATCTCCTACTTTCACCTTGATCTGGGTAATATTACCTGCAACAGGTGAAGGAATATCAATACTGGCTTTTTCAGATTCCAAAGTAATCAACGGAGTATCAACTTCGATACGATCGCCTTCATGAACCATAATATCAATTACATCAACGTGAGCGGTGCCACCGATATCAGGAATTTTAATTTCAGTTATCTGGGTTTCTGTTGATTTTTCCTTTTTAGGTTCTGTTTTTTGCTCTTGTGCAAGCTCTGGTTCTTCTTTTTTCATTTCTGATTTCGTTGCATTTGCAGTTTCATTTGTTTGATCTGCACTAACTAACAAAATCACATCACCTTCAGAAACTTTATCGCCTGTTTTCACCTTTAATTTAATTATTTTTCCTTTAATTGGGGAAGGAATCTCCATACTGGCTTTATCAGATTCTAAAGTTATAAGTGGCGTGTCAACATCAATTTGATCCCCTTCACGGACCATTATTTCAATCACATCAACCTGAGTTGCACCACCGATATCAGGAATCTTCACTTCTATTTCGTTTGACATGTCTTTCCTCAAATGTTGCCTGGGTAGAGGGCTCTGCCGTTACCAGGGAAAAGAGTGTTAATGCACTAATAATTTCAAAGCTACAGGAAGACTGTAGCTTTGTGTACAAAACGTTTAATGATTAACTGGATTCAATTTATCAGAATTAATGTTATAGCGCTTCATTGCATCTAAAACTTTAGATTTATCAATGCATCCTTCTGCTACCAATGCATTTAAAGCAGCCAGAACGATAAACTTAGCATCAACTTCAAAAAAATGACGTAGACGTTCGCGCGTATCACTTCGCCCATAGCCATCAGTCCCCAAAGTAACATATCGATTCGGTACAAAAGGTCTAATTTGATCCGCATAAATTCGCATGTAGTCCGTTGCTGCAATTACAGGCCCTTGCGTATCTTTTAATTGTTTGGTCACATAGCTTACGTGTTCTTTTTCTTTAGGATGCATGGCGTTATATCGCTCTGCAGCCAATCCATCTCTTCTTAATTCATTAAAGCTCGTTACACTCCAAATATCAGAAGTGATTGAAAAATCATCTTTCAGCATTTTTGCTGCTTCAATGACTTCCATCAATATAGTGCCACAACCCATCAATTGTACGTGTTGTTTTGATTTTTTCTTACTTTCTTGCAATAAATACATTCCCTTGATAATCCATTCTTCAACACCTTTGGGCATATCAGGATGGATGTAGTTTTCATTCATTACAGTAATGTAATAAAAAACATTTTCTTGTTTTTCATACATACGATATAAACCGTTTTGAATAATCACAGCGAGCTCGTAAGCAAATGTAGGATCATAAGAAACGCAGTTAGGAATCGTTGAAGCATACAAATGGCTATGGCCATCTTGATGTTGTAACCCTTCTCCAGCAAGTGTCGTTCGCCCTGCCGTCCCGCCGAGCAAAAATCCTCTCGCTTGCATATCACCTGCAGCCCATGCCAAATCGCCAATACGCTGAAACCCAAACATGGAGTAGTAAATATAAAAAGGAATCATCGCTAATTTATTTGAGCTGTACGAAGTTGCAGCTGCCATCCAAGAACAAAAAGCACCTGCTTCGTTAATCCCTTCCTCTAAAATTTGACCATCTCGAACTTCGCGATAAAACATGACCTGCTCATGATCTACAGGTGTATAGAGTTGCCCAACTGGAGAATAAATACCAATTTGTCGGAATAGACCTTCCATACCAAATGTTCTGCACTCGTCAGGAACAATAGGCACAATTCGTGAACTCATTTCCTTGTTTTTTAGTAAAGCAGAAAGGATACGGACAAAAGCCATAGTTGTCGAAATTTCGCGCTCACCCAATCCTTTAGTAATTGATGAAAAATCATCTAAAGAAGGTGCTTTTAACGGTTCAACCTCAGTAGAGCGAGCAGGCAAATAGCCTCCTAATGACTCGCGTTGTTTTTTAATGTATTTAATCTCTTGGCTGTCATCAGCTGGTTTGTAGAACGGGATGTCAGCAATTTGTTCGTCGCTTATAGGAATACTGAATCGATCTCTGAACGCTTGCAGTTGTTCCACGGTCATTTTCTTTTGCTGATGCGTGATGTTTTGCCCTTCACCAGCAGCACCCATACCATAGCCTTTAATAGTCTTCGCTAAAATAACCGTAGGTGATCCTTTATGAGCAACAGCTTTAGCATAAGCTGCATAAACTTTTTGCGGATCATGACCTCCACGATTGAGACGCCAAATTTCCTCATCCGAATAATTTTCAACCATCTTCTTTAATTCAGGATATTGATTAAAGAAATGCTGTCTGACATAGGCGCCATCATTGGCTTTATAAGCTTGATAATCACCATCAACGCATTCTTCCATGCGTTTCTGCATCCATCCCTCTTTATCGCGAGCAAATAAGGGATCCCATCGCCCACCCCAAAGGACCTTAATGACATTCCAACCAGCCCCACGAAATACACCTTCCAGTTCTTGAATAATTTTCCCATTACCACGGACAGGGCCATCGAGTCTTTGTAAATTGCAGTTGACGACAAAAATAAGGTTGTCCAGTTTTTCTCGTGCGGCAATACTTAAAGCCCCTACAGATTCTGGCTCATCCATTTCACCATCACCCAGGAAAGCCCATACTTTGCGATCGGTAGCCTTAATCAAACCTCTGTTTTCTAAATATTTCAAAAATCGCGCTTGGTAAATTGCCTGCAAAGGACCTAGCCCCATAGATACAGTAGGAAATTGCCAAAAATCCCCCATCAACCAAGGATGAGGATATGAAGACAATCCATCAACTTCCACTTCTTGTCTAAATTTACTTAACTGCTCTTCACTTAATCGTCCTTCTAAAAAAGCACGAGCATAAATTCCTGGTGAGGAATGTCCTTGAATGTAAATTAAATCCCCACAATGTTCTTCATTAGAACCTTTAAAAAAGAAGTTAAAACCTGTTTCATATAACGTCGAAGAAGAAGCATAGGAAGCAATATGCCCACCCAATTCATGAGCATATTTTCCTGCACGTAAAACCATTGCCACCGCATTCCAACGAATCAAGGCACTAATGCGTTTACCAATACCTTCATCTGGGGGCATTTGTTCTTCTTCATAAGGCTTAATTGTATTTCTGTAGGGTGTATTAATTGATGTGGTTAAGCTTATTCCCTCTGTATTCGCCTTACTAAGAAGTTGCTTTAAAAGAAAAGCACCGCGCTCTGGACCATCATTTGCTAATACAGCTTGCAGAGCATCCAGCCATTCACGCGTTTCTACAGGATCCAAATCTAAATTAGTTTCATTTGCCATGAAAGTGTTCCCCGGAATCTATTAAACACAAAAAGGTACAGGGTGTAATTTTTTGGAATTACACCCGAGCAACCTTCTTTACAAATTGCGAAATCTGATACACAGTCGCATGTTACTTTGCGGCATTGTAGTGGATCGCGATAAGAATTCAACTCGCGCATCACTTTTTACCCTGAACTTTTCGTTCATAAACATATTTATCAAAATTCATCGTAGCCTGTCTTAACGCTGCAGCAGAACACGCAGGACAATTATCGCTGCAATTTTTTTGACAACACTCAAGATGCTGCATGCAGACGCTATAGCATTGTTGTACCACTTGGCCGTTCAAAGCATTTTGTTGCATCCCTTGGCAGCCTATAAGGCTCAAAAACGTACACTACAAAGTAAACGCAAAAAATAGTTCATAAACTACTTTCCAAGATAAATTATTAACCGCGGTTTAGTATACCTTCTAAACCAATCAATCCTTAAAATCTAAAAAATAGAGCTCAAAATCATTAATGGGTGATTACATCCAAGAAACTAAAGTAAATAGAGCAATAAAAACAAGCATCACAATAAGTGCATGTTCCACTAAACCTTCCGCTACAAGCATAGATATTTCATTTTCTTCATTCATTTTAATTGCTTGCAAACCGCATTCGCGCAACATATCGCTATTCGCTTCAGGTCTTTCCAACAAAAAACGCGTAAAATGAGAAAAACCACGTTGGAAATTTCCAACAAGTAAAAAAAGTAATGCAGTTAATCGAGCAGGAATCCATTCAAGCAAATCGGCAACTTCACTCGCCTGAACACTCACCGTGTTCATGTTGCAACATAATGTAATCAAGCGATAAGCAAGAGCTCCTATTGGGCCAGCGATAATATACCAAAAAATTAGTGAGAATAATTGTCGATTTACTGAGACCAAATAATCACCGACAAGCTCTTGGTTGCTTTGTGTATCTGATTGAGCCACTGGATAAAATGCATTTTTAGGTCCAAGGCAATAAAAGAAAATCACGATACTCAAAAGCACACCCATCAGACCAAAAAACACGTGATGCAGTACTAAGTAAACTACTAAAGCTACTAATAAAATGGGGATTACAATTAAGGCGAGTAATGCCCATGGATTAGAAAAAGCACTGTTTCTATCAGCAATATTTTTCATCTTTTGGTAATAATCCGCAAACCAAGAGAATCGTTGATAAGAAAAATGATGGATCAAAGAGCGTTCACTAAATAAACACACTAATATGACGAATAATTTCATTATCTAATCCTTACGCATTTTATCGGAGAGCGCTATGGGCGTTGGGTATTTCAACACTACAAAATATGATGAAACAATAAACGTTAAAATAGTTGTTGCCTGAATCAAATTGGATGCTTTATCGGTTATAAGATTAGTTCCCAATGCGATACTTGCGACAAGTAATGAGAATTCACTTGCCTGGCCCAAGCGAATACCGACCTCTTTTGCTACTTGTTTTTTTTCCCCAGATTTTATAAGCAGAAAATAAAATGAAACTGGTTTAAAAAACAATACTAACGCAGAAAGAATAAGCGCTGGAACCACCACTTGCTGCGCAAGGCCAAAATTAAAAGTTGCTCCGATTGAAAAGAAAAACATAACCAGGAAAAAATCTCTTAATGGTTTTAGACTTTCGGCAATGAAAAGTGAAATAGGACTTGCCGCTAAAGCAACACCGGCGATAAAGGCACCAATATCTTCCGAAAGGCCTATTTTTTCCGCAAGCACCGATAAACCAAGACACCAACCAATCGATAACAAAAAAACATATTCTTGCGTTCGATCAAAACGTGCTAATAATCGAATTAAAATATGTCGTTCCACTGCAAAAGCTAAAATACATAATGCGGGTAACGCGATACAAACCAACATCAGATCATGCAATGAAAAACCACCAGTTTGTTGTGCCCCGTTAATTAAAATAAGCACGATAATTGCGATGACATCCTGCATCAGCAACACACTAATCATTACCTCCCCGGTATGCTGATGATGTAAAATTGTCGTTGGCAATAATTTCAAACCAATAATCGTACTGGAAAACATCATTGAACCACCTAAAATCCATGATTCATTAACACTTAATCCAAAAGAACGTCCAATCCAATAAGCGGTCACAGCAAACAGCACTGAACTAACTAAGGCAATCCACGTTACCTTTTTTAACATATGAATAAGATTTTGTGGTTGTAAGTGAAGACCTAATAAAAATAACAAGAATACAATTCCTACATCACCAATTTGTTTCACAATAGAAACATCGGAGACGAGCTTAAACCCCCATGGACCAAGCATGGCACCAAGAAGAATATAAGCAACCAATAACGATTGTTTGGTATAAAGAACCAGGGTTGATAAAAATGCAGCTCCTGCGAAAATTAAAAATATTGTATAAAACACAGAGCCATCATGCATGGAACAAACACCTCACCAAATTGAAATCAATAGAATAAAGTCACTTTAGTCAAAAAAATACAAAACATCACCATTAAAAGCTGCTCCCCAAATCGACGCTCTTGACTCAAACCCACGACTTGCAGACACACTCTAAGGTACCATATGAATTTTAATGCCTTACAAAAGATTAATTTTATCTATTTATCCAGTAATTAGCTATCAATTATTCTATTAATCAATTAAATCAAGACAGAAAAGGATTCAGTAACACCATTAAGTGCTAATTTTTGTTTCAAATTATCCGCCATATTTTTTGCACCAAAAGGACCTACTCGTACAATATAATGCTGCTTATAGTGTTCAATATAGACTGGGGATGGAGTAAGACGAGCTAATTTTTCCTTTAAACGCTTTGCTGATGCTTCATTGGTAAAAGCTCCAGCTTGAAGATAATAATGTGCTTGTCCAGCCGGTCCCATTAATGTTTCTATTTCAACAGGAGCAGTTCCATTGGGAAATACACCTAGTTTTAAAGCGGCTGCATAGGATAAATCAATGATTCTATCCGAATGAAAAGGACCACGATCGTTTACTTTCACTACAGCTTCTTTGCCATTTTTTAAATTTTTTACTTTTACGTAAGTAGGCAAAGGCAGTGTTTTATGTGCTGCAGACATGACATACATATCATAGGGTTCACCGCTGGATGTTCTTTGCTTATGAAATTTTGTGCCATACCAGGAAGCGATACCGCGTGTTTTATATCCTGATGAATTGGTCATCACCCGATAAGAACGTCCATCAACCGAATATTCTGTCGGATTACCATAACGACTCAAAGGCTCTCGCGACGGGGTTGGTTCTTTAAAGCTAATTGTTCTTTGTTCCGATGGCGCACCATCTTGCTTTTGTGTGTATCGATTGCCCTTATTTTTATAGCGATCGTAAATTGAGTTGTTTGTATTGGAGTTATTTTTTTGCGCTTTTTTAACTCCAGATGTTCCACTATCAGAAGTCTGATTCACGGTTTGACATCCTGCCAATAAAAGTGCCATAACAATAAGTATCTTTCGCATATTTTTTATTTTTCTTAATTATTGTTTCTGGCTAATATACCCAAATCTCACAAAATTTCGAGGGTTTATTTTATTTTGATAAAAAATTTCATTATTTTTCATCCGCACTTTTGTTGCACGTAAAAGGCTGTGATACTATATACGCATTTTTGTAAATGGGCCAGGTAACGACATGACACGAGCAACGTCAATTTTATTAACTACATTGTTTATTATTACATTATTTGTACAATCCACTAATTCTATGGCCGGTGAAGACACGTTGCCTCCAAAACCAACTGCAGATTTGGAAAGGCCATCTCCTTCTGTCACCAATAAACCTTTAGTGACACCAGCAGCCCCAGTGCTTAATGCAAAAGCGTACATCTTAATCGATGTGAACAGTGGCAAAATTATTGCTGAAAAAAATAGTGAAGAACGTTTACCACCTGCCAGCCTTACTAAAATGATGACACTCTATGTTGTCTCCAATGCCTTGCATCATGACCAAATTCATCTTACAGATAATGTAAGAGTCAGTCGCGATGCCTGGAAAATTGGTGGTTCACGAATGTTCATCAAAGAAGGACAACAAGTTCCTGTAGAAGACTTACTTAAAGGGATCATTGTTGATTCAGGAAATGATGCCTGTGTTGCTATGGCAGAGCATGTAGGCGGTACTGAAAATTCTTTTGCTGATCTGATGAATCAACAAGCTCATAATTTGGGAATGAAAAACAGCCATTTTACAGACAGTACTGGATTGCCCGATCCTAACCTATATACCACGGCAAAAGATTTAGCCATTCTGGGCAGGTCTTTAGTGATTGATTTTCCACAATACTATGATTGGTACAAACAAAAATGGTTTACTTATAATGGTATTCGCCAACCCAATAGAAACCGCTTATTGTGGCGTGATAACCAAGTTGACGGAATAAAAACAGGCCACACAAATGAGGCTGGATTTTGTTTAGTGTCCTCTGCAAAACGCGACAATATGCGTTTATTGGCTGTTGTTTTAGGTGAACCTAGTGATTCATCTCGTGCAGATGATAGTGAAAAGTTACTGAATTACGGCTTCCGATTCTTTGAAACACACCAACTGTACAAAACAGGACAATCAATAACTGAGCTCCCTCTTTATAAAGGCACAGTTGATAAAATCACTGTCGGCCTAAATGAAGATCAATTCATTACAATTCCGACAGGTCAGTATCAACGACTGAATATCGCAACTAAAGTTCCATCCTATCTTGAAGCTCCAATTAAAAAGGGAGATAAAGTAGGTGAATTGGTAGTCCAATTTGATAATAATATAGTATCAACCCGCCCTCTTTACGCGTTACAAGGTGTTGAAGCAGGTGGTTTTTATACCCGCACCAAAGATGCCATACGTTTAGCGTTTACGCGTTGGTTTGGTTCCTAAAAGGTTTATTCAGGATGAACAAAGAATCTTTAATTGAATTCCCCTGCTATTTTCCTATAAAAATAATAGGGGATAATTCTGCTGTTTTCATTGAGGAAATCAGAGAAATCACGATCACACATTTTCCTAATCTTGAGCAGGACGCACTGTCACATAAAACAAGTAAAGACTATAATTATTTAGCAATTACAGTCACTGTGTTTGTTGAAAATCAGGAAACACTGGATGCATTTTATAGAGCGGTAACCCAGCATCCAGAAGTTAAAATGGTTCTATAAATGAATATACGACAGCTGGGTATTCAACAGTACAATGATGTTTTTCTGCAAATGAAAGAATTTACGCAGAATCGTGATTATGATACCCCAGATGAACTTTGGCTATTGGAACATCACGCTGTATATACTCAAGGACAAGCTGGTAAACCAGAGCATATTTTAAATCCCGCAGCAATTCCCATAGTACACGCTGATCGCGGAGGCCAAGTTACCTATCATGGTCCTGGTCAATTGGTTGCTTATGTATTAATGGATATACGCCGAAAAAATTTAGGAATAAGAACTTTAGTGAGTCAATTAGAATGTATTTTAATTTCAGTTCTTGAGCAATATAAAATAAAAGGATCTATTCGATGTGGTGCTCCAGGAGTCTATGTTCAGGAGCAAAAAATTGCTTCAATAGGCTTAAGAGTAAAAAATGGTTGTACTTATCATGGAATCGCCCTTAATGTTGATATGGATTTAAAACCGTTTTCAGGGATTAATCCTTGTGGATTTGCAAAAATGGAAATGACCCAGATAAATGATTTTTATCCGAATGTACAATTCAATGATGTAAATCAGCATTTTGTGCGATATTTTCTACAACAATTTTATCCTTAATAACCATGAACTTGTTCATAGATTACGTACAACCGCTTACAGACTGGTTGCAAAATAACCCTAACTGGTCGTTATTTATAACGTTTCTGATTTCTTTGACGGAGTCTTTAGCGATTATAGGAAGTATTGTTCCTGGTAGTGTCACAATGACTGCTATAGGAATACTCGCCGGCTCCGGAATTATGCGTATGGACCTTACTTTGTTAGCTGCCATTTTAGGTGCTGTAGCAGGTGATAGTTTAAGCTATGCATTGGGCTATTATTATAGTGATCAACTAGCTGAAATTTGGCCTTTCAGCAAATATCCCAGATGGTTGCAATACGGTAAGGATTTTTTTGCGACTCATGGAGGAAAAAGTGTTTTAATAGGTCGTTTTGTAGGTCCCCTACGCTCAATAATTCCAGTAATTGCAGGAATACTGCATATGAAACAGTGGCGCTTTTTTCTCGCTAATGTTTTGTCGGCTATTGGCTGGTCTCTTTTATATGTCATGCCTGGAGTTGTCATAGGCGCAGCAAGCCATGAACTCTCCACCGAGAGTGCCACTCGTTTATTTATATTAATATTAGCGTTGCTTGCTGGTATTTGGTTACTCAGTTTTATTATAAAATGGATTATTCGCCAATTAAGTTCGATTTTGAGACTCTATTTACATGATTTCTGGCTGGCTTTTAAAAAGAATTCGCTATTGGTTTATATCTATAATGCATTTACTCCGGAGGATGAAATAAATCATTACCCTACCGCCTCGCGAGTACTGATTACTTTCTTATGCTTGTTCTTTTTTCTCTTCCTTTTAGTATTAACTGTTGAGACCCAATGGCTTACTTACATTAATTTACCAACACATTTATTTTTTCAAAGCTTTAGTAGTTTTTTATTAAAGACTTTTTTTATTTTCTGTACCCAACTCACTTGTCCCGCTGCAATTTTAAGTCTCTTTATCATTTGTTGTATTTGGTTTATTTACCATAGAAATTTAATTGCGGTAGGCTACTTATTCAGTTTAATTATTTTAAGTTGGTCTTTTGCTCTTCTTTTACACTATACCATTTATAGCCCAAGACCATCTGGTCTGCTTGTAACGCTGCCAGGCTCATCTTTTCCCGCCATCAATCTTTTAGTAGCTACTTCATTGTATGGTTTTATTTTATTCTATATCAATCATACTTATTCACTATTCACCAATACACTAAAATCAGTCGTATTAACTATTTTAGCGCTTAGCGGTTTAGGTTCTATTTATTTAGGTGACTACTGGCTTACGGATGTATTAGCAGCATACTTTGCGGGCGCAACGATCTGTTTCATTTATTGCTTAATTTATCGAAAAACACATTTAAAACAAAAAGTAATGCACTACCTATTAATGATTTCACCACTTCTGATTGGCTTACTTTTAACATCATTTGTTTCAACTTATTTCAATTTTCAAACACTATCTTATAACCATACGCCTTACCACAAACAATTTTCTTTAAATATAAAGACATGGTGGGAACAAGAAAAGCCCATTCTCCCTATTTATCAACTCAGCAGGATCGGCAAGCGCATTAGTATTTTAAATTTACAATTTGCGGGTAATTTAGATCGACTTCGCCACGTTTTAGAACAAAATGGATGGGAATCACACCTGGACTCGTTTTTTGATAATTTAATGTTGCGAATGACTCAAAAACCTAATGGGGTGAAATTATCATTATTCAGGCAACTGTATGATAACAAAGCGCCTATGTTGCTCATGACCTATAATGATCAGCAATCTCAACTTACATTAGAGTTGCGCATTTGGGAATCAAATTACAATTTGCTTCAATTTAAAAAACCATTATGGATTGGCAGCATTCATCCAGCCATTTCCGCCAAAACAATTAGTAATCAAGGACACATTCCTAAATTGATCAATCCGCAAGATTATCTATTCAAAACGGAACCATATTTTGAAATCAAACAAATTAGGCTCCCGGATACGCTGATTAAAACAACAATGTTTCCCACACAACCCTACATTACCCTAATTAAAGAAAAAGACTTTAATTTAAATGAGAATATAGCGAACTCCCCTTAGTCGTCGCTATAACCTTAAGCATGTCCTATTAATAATTTAAATGAGTGCAATCCTCGTTACTCTTACTATACATAACGATTAAATGCTGTTATAAATATAGATTTTTTTCAATGGCTAACGCCATAATTTTGAGAGCAAGGTCGATTGATACTCTAGCGAAATTAATCCAATTTATTTTCCCATTAATTGCCTTAATGCTCTTAATTATTGGTGTTAAAAGAAATGCCATTTCATATGTAATTTCTTCTCTTTGGTTATCCCTTATAGCGATACTGATTCATTTTCAGGTCATAGGAGACCAAATTTTCGGAACTTATTTTAACTACACTAATGCGGCTATTTATTCTTTAAACGTAATCATACTCCTCCTCTCCTTAATTCAAATCATATCCCATTTAAGCACTAGGGGTAATGCTTTAAAATATACATGCAGTTTAGTTAATGCCGCTCTGGTTGTCGGTACGCTTTTTGTGATTACTAATCTTTGGATAAATGCTTTTTTATTGAAAACAAATTTGAAGGAACCCCTATAATGCAAGTGGCACTTTTTAATAAACCGCATTATTGCCATAACAAGTATATATTTTATAAAATTGCACCTGATAGTACCGTTATGTACCTTTGTCCGAATTATTATGGTTTCATAGCATCGATAGGATACTTAGCAACAAGTCCTGATTTTATTGCTACGCAATTGTCCTTACCTGTTAAAAAGCAAATGTTGTTAAAAAATAAAAAGAGCTAGCAATAATTAATCAGTTATTTTAAAGCACAATGGAAAAATTGTATTAAACTTATGAGTCCAGGATTGAATTATAAACCTTGGAAGTTAAATTGTTCTTTGGATTATTATTTGATACCATGTCAAGAATTTATCACTCAATTATCTTTATGAAACAGTTATTTACATTTGTCATGATGATTCTGAGCCTAAACACTTATGCGATGGCTCCTAAACTGAATTGGGATCAAGCTGTTGATCGGGCAATAAAACGCTATGGCCTCAGCGTTGAACCACAGCTTAAGTCTTTTTTTAAAAAAGCGAATGTAAGCTACCCTCCAAGTGAAATTGCCTTACTGGCTTTTAAATCCGAAAGAAAAGTAGAGCTTTGGGCGAAAGATCCCAATCAAAAATGGAAGCACGTTCACGACTATCCATTAACCGGATTTAGTGGCCGTCTAGGACCTAAATTACGTGAAAACGACAAACAAATTCCTGAGGGTATATATAAATTAGTGAATTTTAATCCATTCAGCAGCATGCATCTCTCCATGATGATTAATTATCCCAATAATTTTGATAAACAAAAAGGTTATCAGGATGGTAGAAGACAATTAGGAAATAATATTTTCATCCATGGCAAGAACTTATCAGTAGGCTGTTTGGCTGTCGGTGATCTGGCAATCGATCAGCTGTTTATTTTGGCTCGTAGAGTTGGATTAAATAACATCAAAGTGATTATCGCCCCAAATGATTTACGCGAAGGAAAACCATCTACCACAACCTTTGCACAACCAAGATGGCTTCCTGAATTATATAAAAACATCGCTGAATCGCTGAATCCATTTAATAAAACCTATACTGCCTAGTTAGAATAAGTACAGAGTCGCATTGCGAAAAAATGCTTAGCATCGTACCCTGGGTGCAGCGAAGCGAAACCAGGGTTTATTGATGTGACTTAGAACCCCGGGTTTCGCTTCGCTGCACCCAGGCTACGACTCCGGGCCATTTTCTTAAGTCTGGAACGGAGCGTCCTTTAGGCGATTTTTCGCGATTATATGGACTGAATAGAAGCAAGAAACTCCGTCACTTCTTTAGGGCTGAGCTCATACGTTTGTCCTCGCGATAAAAACCGTGGCATGGTCAGCATTCCATAGCGAATACGAATTAAACGACTCACCTCAACACCATGTGACTCCCATAATCGTCTGACCTCCCGATTACGGCCTTCGTTTAAAGTCACATGATACCAGATATTGCTCCCCTCACCTCCACGACACTCCAAGCGAGTAAATTTCGCGATTCCATCTTCAAGTTCAACGCCTTTCAAAAGGTTATTTAGTGCTTCTTGACTTACTTGACCATGGACTCTCACCGCATATTCTCTTTCCAGTCCATATTTTGGATGCATTAATTGATTGGCAAGGTCACCATTATTAGTAAAGATAAGTAGCCCTGATGTATTCAAATCCAAACGTCCAACTTGCACCCATCTTCCCTGACGTAATGAGGGTAAATGATCAAATACTGTTTTCTCGAATTTTGGATCATGGCGACTTGAAATTTCACCGACAGGTTTATGATAAAGCAAAATTCGTACATTCTGCTTTACTTTCAATGGGTTAGGAATCAATTTTCCTTTTACAGTTATTTTGTCTTCTGCACTTGCAGAATCGCCTAGTTTGATTGGTTTTCCATTGACTTGCACCCAGCCGTTTTCTATCCAGCGCTCCATTTCACGCCTTGAACCAAGACCTGCTTGGCTTAAAATTTTTTGTACCCGTTCACTGCTCATTCGGTAGTATACTCTTCATTAGGATTATGTAAGGCTAAAGTTTCCATAACCTCAGGTAAAGACGGAAGCTCATTTAAATATTTTAGATTAAAATAATTTAAAAATGCTCGTGTTGTCGTATAGACTGCAGGTTTCCCCGCTACATTTTTATAACCAGAGATCCGAATCCATTCTCTTTCCAATAATGTTTTCATGATTTGGCTACTCACTGCTACCCCACGCAATTCTTCAATATCTGCACGAGTAACAGGTTGTTTATACGCAATAATTGCTAAAGTTTCAAGCAAAGCACGAGAATACTTCGCCGGTTTTTCAATTTGCATCCGAGCAACCCAACTGCTGTATTCCTTTTTTGTTTGAATAATAAAGCCTGTCGCAACTTGGTTAAGATCAAATGAGCGTGACATATAATCCTCTTTTAAGTCATTGATAATTACGCTTAAAAGCTCCTTAGTAGGTCTTTGCCACTCATCAAAAACCTCAAGCAACCTATCTAACGATAATGGCTCATTGGCACTTAAAAGTAACGATTCAATAATGTTTTTTAATTCTTTTTCATCCATTTTAAGCTGCCTGTAAATGTATCGAAGAAAAAGCTTCGTTCTGAGTAATTACGATCAATGATTGGCGTGCCAACTCCAAAATAGCTAGTAATGAAACAACCAGGCCCATTCGTCCTTCTTGAATAGAAAACAACTGATTAAACTCTAGTAATTTATGCTCTTCAAGTTGCAATAGAATGGCGCTCATACGTTCACGAACCGATAAAGCTTCTCGGGATATCTGATGATGAGTGACTTGTTCTTCTCGTTGGAGCAAGAAACGCATGGCATCGATTAAATAACTTAACGCAACATCAGGATGAACAATTATTTTTTCAAGCGCAGTAGGTGTGATTTGAATTAAAAAATGATCGCGCTCTTGCCGTGGCAGTGCATCAAGTAATTCTGCAGCACACTTTATTTGCTCATATGCTTGTAGTTTTCTTACTAATGCCATGCGTGGATCTTCCTCCTCTTCGCCATCACTTGCAGGATGGGCTGGCAGCAATAATCGAGATTTAATTTCCGCAAGCATTGCTGCCATTAATAGATAATCGGCAGCGAGCTCCAAACGTCTGCACTCCATCAGCTGGATGTAATGCAAATATTGTTTCGTAATGCTCACAATGGGAATATCCAATATATCAATATTTTGTTTTCTAATAAGATATAAAAGTAAATCCAGTGGACCACTAAACGAATCAAGCAAGACTTCAAGTGCATCTGGGGGAATAAATAAATCATCAGGAAGCGCTGTAAGCACCCTACCATCGACTACTGCTTTTACTTCTGGACTGGTTAATAATTCAATATCCATTTTTACTGTTCTTTCATTCGCATCATCAATAAATTGTACCTTGGCGAGCTTTCGCTTCACCATGGTTACTTATTTTTTTATGGCAAAGATTCATCAGTAATCAAGACCCATAACTTCTCGAACTGTACTTAAGTTTTTACACGCCACTTCTCGTGCTGCCTCACTTCCTTCAGATACAATACGTTTTACAGAACCTAAATCAGATTCATAGTCTTTAATTGCTGCCTGGATAGGCAGTAACTCTTTATTCATTGCATCAACAACAGGGCGTTTACACTCAAGGCAACCAATTCCAGCAGAGCGGCATCCTTTTTGTACCCAATCTTTAACCTCAGTATCGGAATAAATTTTATGAAACTGCCATACAGGACATTTTTCGGGCTCACCTGGATCAGTTCGCTTCACACGAGCCGGATCCGTAGGCATTGTTAATATCTTTTTTTCTACTTGTTCGGGAGGCTCTCTGAGCATGATGGTATTATGATAAGACTTAGACATTTTTTGCCCATCAATTCCTGGCATTTTAGCTGTTTCAGTAAGTAATGGGTAAGGCTCGTGTAAAATAATTTTACCACTCCCTTCAAGATAGCCTAATAAGCGTTCTTTATCTCCGATTGAGAGATTAGGCTGGTCACCTAAAAGTGCCTGCGCCGTTTTTGTCGCCTCATGATTGCCATGTTCCTGGAACTGGCGTCGGAGCTCACTGTAAAATTTACTGTTCTTTTTACCCATTTTTTTAATGGCTTCAGCTGCCAGCTCTTCAAAATTGGGTTCTTTTCCATAAATATGGTTAAAACGACGTGCAATTTCTCGAGTAAGCTCAATATGCGATACCTGATCTTCACCAACAGGTACATAATCGGCATGGTAAATAAGAACATCCGCACTTTGTAATAAGGGATAACCCAAAAAACCATAAGTGGATAAATCTTTCTCTTTCAATTTTTCCTGTTGCTCTTTAAAACTGGGAACTCGCTCCAACCAACCCAAAGGCGTAATCATTGATAAAAGCAAATGCAGTTCTGCATGTTCTGGAACCCAGGATTGAATAAAAATACGTGATAAACCAGGATTCACACCACAAGCCAACCAATCGATAATCATATCCCAGAGATGTTTTTCTATAAATCCAGGTTCATAATATTGGGTTGTTAAACCATGCCAGTCAGCAGCAAAAAAGAAACAATCGTATTGATGTTGTAATTTAATCCAGTTTTTTATTACACCATGGTAGTGTCCAAGATGTAATCTTCCACTAACACGCATTCCAGAAACAACCCGTTTATTGGAACTAAATAATGCTGACATCAATATCCTCTTTATATTACGATAAAAATTGTTTCAAATTACTGCATTAAGCAAGCTAATTGAATCCCCAACACCACATTTAAAATCAAATATTGAGTTGAATAGTACTTTTTCGCCACATGAAAGGTTTGGAACAGCCACTTAGTCAGACCGCACCCGCAAAGCAGGTGGCTTGACGGTGGTGAGCAGCCCCAATGGCTGCCGGCGATTAGTTCAAACTAACTTTAAAAATTACCTTTCTCATCAGCACCGCTCGTTTTATCGAGCTGCTCCTGATTTTG
>JBOFJV010000176.1:0-5126 GCA_051657005.1 Legionella sp.
ACAACTTCATTCTCTTTTAATGAAAAGAGCATTAACACAAAAGGCATGTCGTAAATTAATACCTACCTTCTTAGGCATGCTGACTGAATTAAAGCAAAGTGCTTTTAAGGCTTTAGCTTCATTGGGTAAGACCATGGGCGCTTGGAAATATGAAGTCGCCAGAATGTGGCGGTTTAGTAAATCAAATGGAATCACAGAAGGGTTTCATCGTAAAATGAAAATCATTCAGCGAAGAGCTTATGGTTTTAGAAAATTTGAAAATTACAGAGTGCGTGTTAAGGTGCTCTGTTGGTGATTAGAGCTGCCCCCTTAAAGGGGAAAGAGCCCGATTTGCATGCTCAATAATATGTTCTTGAGAAAGGAGCAATAGGGCATTGTGGTCAAAATGTTTGGATGCTAATTCATGATTGGAACAAGGCAATGAGAGCGCTGCACTGTAATTGTCTTTATAATCAGAGCGATCGCGGTGTTTTTGTGAAAACTGCCGGTTTTCTGTTTTTTTTAATTTTCCAAAAAAATGTGCATTGGGTAAGGTCGCTTTAGGCTTTGAAGTAACGGTTTTAGTCGGTACGGTAGCAGCTGGTTCTTTTTTAGGTGTTAACGTTTCGTGGTTGGAGCGAAGTGGGGTGGTTAAAACTGAAGAGGGGGTGTGTTTGGTATTGGGTATGAGTTTACTCACCGTAACAATTCGTTTCATAAGTCATCTCCGAGAATTGTTGTCTCAATCATTCCTCTGACTGTTTCAATAATTATATTTGCATAAAGGACATGAAATTGACAAGCATTTTGGTGCGCTTAATTCCGGTATGGGGTGGGATGAATTAGCATGTAAAATGAGTTTGACTCAGTCTAAACCTTGGCCGTTCGGACTGAGGAAGCGCGAAGCGCTGTCTCGAAGTTTTGATGCAGGGCCTTCGAGACGGAGCTCCCGCTCCTCCTTAGGCCTAAGGACTCAGGTAATAACAAGATTGATATGGCTACTACATCCTAGATTGAATATTCAGGTGCTCCGCCTCGTTTATACACTAATACAGTGCGCTCAAATGACATAAATATTTCTTTGTGCTGGTTGATTCCTATGGTTTCTACAGTAACAATCCCTTGAGTTGGTCTTGATTTGGATTCACGCTTTTCTTTTATTTCACTCTCAGCATAAATCGTATCGCCTTCAAAAACGGGCTTGAGCAATTTGACCTTATCCCATTCAAGATTAGCAACTACCTTTTTAGAAATCGTATTGACCGTCATGCCGGTAATAATCGCCAGAGTGAACGTACTATCCACTAAAGGCTTTTTCCATTCAGTATGTTCTGCATAATGAGCATCAAAATGCAATGGAGCTGTGTTCATGGTCAGTAAGGTAAACCAAATATTGTCATTTTGCGTAATGGTTCTTCCGGGGCGATGTTCAATAATTTGTCCTATCTCAAAATCTTCAAAATAAAACCCAAAATCTTCACGTAACCGGTTGTTTCCCAGTGATTTGTAATTCTGATGTGACATCTTCATTCCTTTATCTATTTTCTGCTAATTGAACTATTTGCTGGGCATGTTTATAGACAGGGACATCCACCATTTGTCCATTGTATTGACATGCTTTTCCTTCTGCGTGTTCGAAAATTTCAATAATTTTCTTTGCTGTTTCGACTTGTTCTTGAGTGGGCGCAAAATTTTGTTTTATTGGTGCTATCTGTTTCGGATGGATTGCTAATTTTCCTTTAAAACCGAGTTCTTTCACTTTTATGGTTTCAGCAATGAGTTGCTCCCCATTTGCAAAATCAAAGAAGGGCGAATCGATCGCTGGGATATGGGTTAATGCTGCTGCTTGTATGATTTGGTAACGTGCATACAACAGGGCTTCCCAACTGAGTTGACATCCAACATCAGCTGCAAAATCTGCTGCACCAAAAACAAGACCATTGACTGGAGAATTTAAAACAATTGAGTTTAAATGATGTAAGCCTTTAGCGGTTTCAATCAATCCTAGGAGCTGAATGTTTCGAGCTTTTAAATTGAGAATGTTCGCTATAATGTTTAATTCTTCAGCACTCTCTGTTTTAGGATATAGAATGGCATCACAATGAATATTGGCTTCTTTTAAAGCAAGCAAATCAGGTAAGCCCGCATCGGTAGTAATATGATTGATGCGAATAATCGTCAATAACTCAGGATGCTTGGTCGTTAAAAATTGAATTACGTTATCTCTCGCCTGGTCCTTTTCATTAGGAGGCACTGCATCCTCAAGCTCCAGAATAAGCCCATTTGCCCCTGAGGACAGTGCTTTTGCAAAGCGTTCTGGCTTATTGCCTGGAGTAAATAAAAGTGCCTGTGAACACGTTAAGTTCATTAAATAAATCCTTGTTGTTTGGCTTGTTGTTGTAATTGCTCACGGAATGCAGGATGTGCAATTTTAATTAATTGATGTGTTCTTTCGGTAGTCGAGCGTCCTTTTAACTGAGCTACACCATATTCAGTAACTACATAATCGATATCAAGTCGAGTATCTGTTGCAATTGAAAAGAGTCTCGGTACTATTCGTGAGAGGGAGCCGTTTTTAGCTGTTGAACTGCTGGCAATAATGGTTTTACCGCCTTCGGAATAGTGAACTCCGCGAATAAAATCCAATTGCCCGCCCACACCGGAGAATTGATGACCAATAAACTCCGAGTTGACCTGGCCACTAAAATCAATCTCGATGAACGAATTAACGGAAGTCATCATATTATTTTTTCCGATCACATTCGGCTCATTAACATAGGATACTGGCAGGCAATACATTGAAGGATTATTATCAATGAAATCATACAATTCCTTATCGCCAATAGCAAAGGTGAACACATTGAGATTAGGATGTAATGTCTTCATGGTATTTGTTACAACTCCTTTTTTGATTAAGTCCATCAGTCCATAGGTAATGACTTCTGTATGGATACCCAGATTTTTGTGATCGCCTAATTGCTCACAAACTGCATTGGGTACGCCGCCTATTCCCATTTGAATGGTGGCACCATCCGGGATTAGAGAAGTAATGTGTTGGCCAATTTGTCGATCTAATTCAGTTGCTGACTTGGATGGCTCTTCTAATAATGGGGCAGTGTTCTCAATGACAGCAGTCACTTCGCTGATGTGGATTAAAGTTGATCCTGCCGTTCTGGGCATGTTTTCATTGACTTCAACGATTAATTTATCGGCATAGCGCGCTAACTCAATGGCGTAATCCCCATTAATACCCAAATTGAAAAAGCCAAATTTATCCATTGGGGAGACAGTAACAATAAAAGCGTCCAACTTGGTAATGGACTTGATCGTTGAAGGATAACGACTAAAGCTGATTGGCACAAAATTAATGTGTTTTTTGCTCAGGTCATATCCTCGTTCCGCTAATAATACTTCTCCTTTAGACATCATCGAAGAATATGGTCTTATAACATGAAGCAACTCTTCTTGAAAGATTGTTTGGAGGGCGACATCACCACAGCGGAGGTAGTAAACTTTTACCTCTTTGAGATCGCCTGCTTTAGCGCGCTCAGCCAGAGCACGACACAATGCAGGAGGGGTTGCAACCCGCATTCCCATAGAAATCACCGCTGTTTGTGGAATGAGATTTATTGCGTTTTCTGCGGACATTAATTTTTGTTGATAATGCGTCTCAAAGCGCATGGGCAATCCTAATAAATTTGATCCTAAGAACTGCTATTATTGATCAAAATTGATAAAAGTCAACAATGAAGTTTTTCGGAAATTTGGGAAGGCATGAAGAGAGTGTGTCCTGCAAAAAATAGAGTTTATAGCCATTATTTTTATTCGTCCATTAGGTAAAAGAGGGGTAAATTTGATTGATATTTTTTAAATAAGGGAAAATGGAGCTAATTTTTGTTGATTTATCTTATTCACTAACTATAGTTTAGTATATTATTTTTAATTCATTTTCTGCCACACTGTAAACTAAGGAGAGTTTAAAATGAAAAGTTCTAATGAAAATCAAGCGTATACACCAAGAGAGCATCTTGAAGCAGCTGCAAGCCAATTGTTAAAAGAAGGAAAAAAACGGGTGAATCAGTTGTATGAAGATGGTGTCACTAAAACCAATGAAATGGAAGAAAATGTCAAAGAGTATTCTGACCGCTTATTGAGGAAAGTACAAGAAAATCCTTTGACTTCTATATTAATCGCAGGAGGTGTAGGCTTTCTATTATCCAAAATATTGAAAAAATAATGGAAGCTTTAAAGCAATTAGAAGCTCTGATTACAGCAAAAATATCTGTAATTAAAACAGCATGCAGTATTATTGGCCTTGAAACACGACTTGCCGGACTTAGTGTTTTTCCTTTGGTTTTGAATATATGTATGCTGTTTGTTGTTTTAATTACAGTATGGTTAACGACAATGTCGTTGATGGGGTATTTTATTCTCTTAGCTTCCAAGCGGTTTCTTTTATCCTTTCTTATCGTGTTAGTGCTAAATGTTGGGTTATTAGTGGCTTTACTGAAATACTTATTTTTTAATTTAAAACAGATGAGTTTTCAAAAAACCAGGGAATTTTTTTCGCAAACCAAGAGTCTTGAATATGAGCAACTCGAGAAAGCAGATCAGGCTACAAATTGCAATGCTGGAGAGCACATTGCAGAGCCAGAAAAGCAAAGTGAACGAACATAAAGAATATTTTGCCCAAAGCGGTTTCAATCGTTACCACTTAAGCGCTCTTTTATTGCTGGTTACTGCTTTTTTCATCGGCTGGAAAATGGAACGAAAGAAATGGAGTGGCCGAGTAACGCAACAAATAACGGAAGTAGGCACATTGGCTTTTCTTAATTACTTTAAGAAAATACGGCTCTTTCCCATTTAAGGGGGCAGCTCTAATCACCAACAGAGCACCTTAACACGCACTCTGTAATTTTCAAAATTTCTAAAACCATAAGCTCTTCGCTGAATGATTTTCATTTTACGATGACACCATTCTGTGATTCCATTTGATTTACTAAACCGCCACATGCTGGCGACTTCATCTTTCCAAGCTCACAGGGTCTTACCCAATGAAGCTAAAGCCTTAAAAGCACTTTGCTTTAATTCAGTCAGCATGCCTAAGAAGGTAGGTATTACTTTACGACATGCCTTTTGTGTTAATG
>JBOFJV010000177.1:0-7923 GCA_051657005.1 Legionella sp.
TCAGCATATGCACATGGTCTTGAACCATATGCCCCTCCAATATTTTACAACCTCGATGACTTGCTAAATCTCTGAATACTGGACCTAGAAACCTTCTGATTTGGCCATATAACACTTTTTTACGATATTTCGGTACAAATACTACATGGTATTTACAGTCATATTTCGAGTGACTTAAACTCTCATACGATGATGTTGTCATAATTACTCTCCTGTGAAAAAGTCAAGTCCACAGCTGTATTTTGACATCATCGTCACTAAATCTGAAGGCTAAGCCTTGAGAGTCTCACTAATCAAACTAGTGGTTTACCTGTCTTAAAATTAGCAACACGCGTCATTACTTCTTATTAGGCGACAATCTGTAAAGAGCAAACTTATGGCCGTAGCCACATAATATTTAAATAAACAGTTCAATATTAAAAATAATATATATCACATACCACTCCTAATATGAATTATTATTTACCATATTGATTATCAGAATATTAGCATTGACTTTTATTCTAAAGTGGGAGCTTGCAGGAACATGCATTTCAACTAAGAACGAAATGGGTTTGTCTCAAACTCAAACCCATCAAAGATGACTTTGGCACGGAACTAAAAGCCAACTCGGAATACTGAGTCAAAATCAATAAACCCTGGTTCCGCTGCGCTTCACCCAGGCTACGATATGAGAGGACAAATCACCATCAGCTCAAAATTGATTTGCTATTTTAGCAATCGATAGTCCTTGTAAACAGGTTCCCATACATTCGCTGAAAGCTGTTTTTCTAACCCTGATTCATTGACACCAGCTAAACCTTCTTTTATCGCCTGTTTGCCAACCGCTTTAGCGACCTCAAGGCTAATCGCGCGAAGACTTGCAAGTGGTGGTAGAAGATTGGCCGTTTTATCCTTTTTCGCTGGCGAACATTCAGCTAAAGCAAGTGCGGCAGCTTTGATCATCCCATCAGAAACGCGAGTCGCTTGCGAGGAAATGATACCTAAAGCCAACCCAGGGAAAATGTAGGAATTATTTGTTTGATCAATAGGATGCGCTTTTCCATTGAACTGCACTGGTTCAAAAGGACTTCCAGTGCCAACTAAAGCCAGACCATCGGTCCAGTTAAACAGGTCTTGCGGTGCTGCTTCACTGTGCGAGGTTGGATTAGAAAGGGGGAAAATCACTGGGCGTGGTGTATTTTTCGCCATCGTACGCACGACTTCCTCCGTAAATGCGCCGTGCTGCGTTGAAACCCCAATCAAAGCCGTAGGCTTCACGTGAAGCACCACATCCAACAAGCTTATTTCCTCTGGATTAGCAACGTGCCATTTGGCAACCTCTGAACGTTTACGCGCATAAATTTCTTGATCAGCACTTAATCCCTTACCACCTTCGACAAGAAGTCCGTATCGATCTACAGCATAAATACGCTCCCCGGCTTCCTGCTCAGTCAATCCTGCGTCTTTCATTGCACCGCGCATCAATTGAGCGATTCCATAACCTGTTCCGCCAAAACCAAGGAAAACAATTTTCTGTTCACGCAATGGAATTCCAGTCACATTCAGTGCTGACAATAAAGTTCCTGTTGCCATTGCGGCAGTTCCCTGAATGTCATCATTAAACGTACAGAGTTGATTGCGATAACGCTCAAGCAATCGTGCGGCATTTGCACCGGCGAAATCCTCCCATTGCAGCAGCACATTTGGCCAGCGGCGCTTTACCGCAGAAACAAATGCTTCAACGAATTCATCATATTCTGCACCACGAATACGACGATTTCTCCAGCCAATATAAAGTGGATCTGCGAGACGCTCTTCATTATCCGTACCAACATCAAGCAAAATAGGCAAGCAATATTGCGGTGGGATCCCTGCTAAGGCGGTGTATAGAGCCATTTTACCTATGGGAATTCCCATTCCTCCTGCCCCCTGATCACCAAGGCCAAGAATACGTTCTCCATCACTGACCACGATGCATTTGATTAAATCATAGCGAGGATGAGCAAAAATCTGATAGATTAAATCTTTATTGGGGTAACTGAGAAAGAGGCCTCGAGGTTTGCGAAACACTTCACTAAAACGTTGGCAGCCTTCACCAACAATGGGGGTATAAACAATGGGAAGTACTTTCTCAATATTGTGAATAATGAGCGAATAAAACAACGTTTCATTATTATCCTGCAAATCGCGCAAAAAGCTGTATTGTTCTAGAGGATTTGCTAACTCCATCAATCCTTGATAACGACGTTGTTCTTGATTCTCCAGAGTTCCAATGTGTGGTGGCAATAAGCCGTGAAGCGCAAAAGCATCACGTTCTTCCGTAGTAAATGCAGTCCCTTTGTTCAAACGAGAATTATTTAACAAGTTATAACCTGTCAATTGAGTTTGGACAATACCATCTTCTTGATAGTGTGTTTCTTGGCCAGATTTATTCATTTTCAGCAGTCCTTTTTCTACAGTTGCGTTTTATCGATTCATTCATACACTGGTTATTCAGGTAACGGGATAAATTCTTTATCATCTCCAGTTATCGTCACAAATTTACCTTCTTTCCACTCCTGTTTCGCGTGCTCGATTCGTTCTTTAGAGCTAGATACAAAATTACACCAAAGATAACGTCTTTCTTCAGGAGCAGTGCCACCAAGAACAATAATATGTGCATCCGAAGCAGCAGTAACTTGAATCTCTGCTCCCGTTTTCAGAACAAGCATTCTCGTACTGTCATAGAGTACGTGATCAATGATTATCTTGCCACTTAATATATGGATCGCTCGCTCCTCAGTGGTTGCAGGAATCATGAGCGATGCTTTTTATTTCAGCATGCAATCAACAAATAGTGCATCATTCATCGTGTTAACTGAGGATTTTAATCCCATCCACTCACCTGCAATCACGCGCAGATTAAAATGTTTCTCTGCAGCAGCAGGTAATGCACTTTTCGCATAATGAGTGAAGGATGGGTTTGTCTCTTCTTTATCAAGAGGAAGGGCCAACCAGCATTGAATACCCAAAAAATGCTGTGGCTGTAATCGATCGTCCTGAGGTGTTCGTTCTGAATGAGCAATGCCTTTTCCGGCAGTCATCAAATTCACATCCCCTGGAACGATAATTTGGTGACTTCCAAGCGTATCGCGATGCTCAAGCCTCCCGGAAAATAAATACGTCATCGTGGATAAACCAATATGTAGATGCGGACGAACATCGAACCCAAGCGTTTCATTAGGTCCCGCCTAGTCCAAAAAAATAAATGGTCCAACCGCTCGTTTTTCTTTGGAAGGCAATACTCGACCTACTTGCAATCCACCAAGATCAGCGATACGAGGAATAAGTGCTACATCCACATGCTGTGGACAGCTTTTGGTCTCACAAATTGGATCTTTTGCATTGAAATAACTCATTTAATCCACTCCATTGCTCATGCGATGCATGCTTATTCAACGCAATAAATCATCCACGTTTGCGCCCCTTCGACACTTCTACTGTAGGCACGTGTCACACGATGTGCGGGTACCGGTTCAAAACCACGAAAATAAGGAGCATAGCTGTCCATTGACTCGGTTAATACCGTAGGACTGACGACATTAATACGCAAATGATGGGGCAGCTCAATGGCCGCACTTTTGACAAAAGAATTAATCGCGCCATTCACCATGGAAGCAGATGAGCCCATCACTATGGGATCATGACTAAAGATGCCGCTGGTTAAAGTAAATGAACCGCCTTGATTTATGTATTTAATGCCCATCATGACCAATCGTACCTGTCCCATTAATTTACTGTTGAGACCAATATTATAGTGATCCTCAGTAAAATCAGTCAAAGCGCCAAAATACACTTCACCAGTTACAGCAACCACTGCATCGAAAGCCCCAACCTTTTCATAGAGGCGTTCAATTGAACTGATGTCTCTAATGTCCACTTGAAAATCACCACGGGTATGTCCAACTGTAATCACCGTATGACGTTGAGACAACGTCTTGACACACGGCCTTGCCTATTGTTCCTGTACCACCAACTACAATAATTTTCATTTGCCATCCCTTTGCTAGTGATCGGTCTATCCATAGAACTATTATAAGGAAATCGAGATAAGCGTTTTAAGAAGTCCCTAAAAAGAACCACTTGGATTCTTGCATGAGACCTTTAAGTTTTCAACAGTGATTAAGGAGTGTCAATTAAAATGAGGCATCAGAAGGCATGATCATGCCTTCTGATATTCAGCGCGTTTTAGAGGAGAACGCTCATGCTTTTCGTAGGATCAGGATACCATGAGCTTTGCGGTTTTGTTTTAGGTTTTGCCATGAGGACAAACTGAGATAATGCTGCACTTTGGCTTTCTTTTGAACCAGATTCTGGTTTCGATTTCTTCATTGGATCAAACGTACACACAGCACTACTCTGACTCTCTTCTAAACCGGATTCTTGCAATTGTTTTGCAAACACACATCATCCAGAAGAAATATCCTTGACTAAAGGAACCGTCTTATCCAGCTTCGGCAACTGCGAAGTAACATGCTTTAATACCCCTGAATGAAGTGAAACGGCTTTCACAATGTTCTCGAGTTTTGCTTCGATTAATTCCTTATTGTATCCATCACCATGCACTTCCATTTCTTTAAGTACATCTAAAGCCAAACTTTTTACTTCGCCAATGAATTTAAATGTTTGCTGCAGAACCATATCGAAAATCTTTTTCTTCATGCGTAACTGCTCTTCAGACAAAGACCCTAGTGTCGATTGACGAATATATTGGCCACAATCACCCGCATTCTGCATCAGTCTTAGGTATTCCTCTTCCAGTGATTGAACCGGATAATTTACATTGTGACACAGCTCCTTTAATAAAGGCCCAAGAACATCATTCAAAGAACCTGCACCACCTGAACCAGGCTTACGGTAACTGGCTAAACTGCCATCAACAAATACACTGTATACTTCACGCCAGAGATACGCGTCCTCATGGACAACATCATGAGTGGTGTTATTTCTCAACGTATTTTCCATCTCGGTAAGTGCTTCGACAAATTTCTTGCTGTTCCCATGCAACGTGATGGTTGCTGCTTCATGTAACACCGTGGTCGCTAAGACACCAATTTTATATTGTTGCAGTTGCGCTTCAATTTGTGGTCTTTGGTTGTGCTTGATGTAGTTATAATCGCCTGACATATCCATTCCACCATTCACCAAGACAATTTTTTGGCCGCCTGGATGGGTATGAATAAAGCGAGTTAAGTTATAAACACTGCCGTTAATAACGCCCCAACAATCATCCGGTTTATTATGAACTGCAACTTCTGAAGCCTGGATCGACGGATATTGCTGGTTGTAATTGGTCGCAGCATAAACATCACTATTGAAACGAAAATCAGCAATCATCGTATCCACATAAGCGCTGGGATTTTCTATAGTGCTGTGCGCACTCAACGCTTTAATAACGGCTGCGCGAACAGTATCCGCAAATCCTGGATTGCCACAGATATAAATCTGAGCATTTTGATTTACGATTAAATCCGCAACTTTCTTTGCTTGTTCTTCAATCAATTGATCGACTGGTTTTCCTTTGTATTTGCTTGTCGTTTCAAATTCTTCATCGCCGAAACTTCCAGAATCATATCCTGTGCCTCTTGAAAAAATCACCGACAGATCGAGCTTGTTATCGTACACCGCCTGCCATAATTCGTCTTGATGATAAAAAGTTTCCATACTCGGAGTACTGTAGAACAACATATTCTTACTCTTATCCGAGTATTGCGTGCGTTCGTCAATAAAGCCCATAAAAGGAGAGATACCCGTACCTGCCGCAAACATCAAAACAGGAGTCTCTTTTGATTTGGGCAAATGGCAATGACGCGCGGGGATGCAATCAATTGCGAATTTAGGTGCATCGCTCATTAAATAGGTCGAACATAATCCGATTGATTTCCCATCACCATTGTTATGCATGCCTACGGTTAAACGAATGGCCCCGGGAGAGGTATGCATTGTAGCAACTGAATAATAGCGCGGAGCGAGTGGTTTGAGTGCGTCCATGTGAAACTCAACACCTTGCAAGACGGTTAAATCAGCATGCTTTAATAATTCTCCTAACTCAATTTCGTCAATTAAGCGATTCAAATGCTGGCCGAAAAAAGCTTTCCATTGCCCATTTAATGCGACTTTCTTCGCTGGATCTAATTTATATTGCCTGATGATTGAGTTAATTGCTTCGCTGGAATTTTCTGGTCGAATCGCACAATGATCTCCAGGTTGAAACTGTAAAGCGGTTTTGCTTACATCAAGATCAATAATAGCCGCTTTATCCTTATGGACCTTCATGCCAATTGTCGTTGCATACTGCTGAATTGGTCTGTAATCACCCAAGCGCTCTAAATCAGCTTGTGCAAAGTCATCATAAATATGGCGTTGTGGTTCCGTTGCAATCGTTGCAGTACCGTCATGGCCACCATTTGTTACTAATCGACCATTACGGAAATTAATCTTCATGTAGCCATATACTTTTAATGTATGTACACCAATCAAACCTTGCTCACCCAAATAAGCAGAGATGAGTAAATCATACTGATTTTTTAAGACAGGATTAGATGATTTTGCTATATAGTCCAGGATTGAATGCGTACTTAAATCGTCACGTAACGCAAATAAATAGTTCTGGATGTGCGCAGGTTGGTGTTTGTATTTGGTAACCATCGCCTTACCCATCGTGAAAGAGTAGCTACCGCGTTCGATAAATGTATCCAGAGAGTGGAATAACGGCATCGCACTTCCTGATAAACCGGAAATTCCACCTGGAATTTTTCCATCAATTTTTGCCACGGTTTTAGTCCATACCGTTGGATCCACATGGTGCTTGCTGTGTTGATTTGGATTAATGTAATCCAAACCTTCTGTGACTTCTTCAATGCATAAGATCATGTTTTTTAACGCTTCAAGTAACGCTGCATCATCTTTATCTGCGACTGATTTTATGGCATCAGTCATGTGTTGCATCGCTCGAGCAAATCGTAATTCCATGATGACAAACGTCATATTGAAATTATATTCAGCAGCATTTCCAAAAATAGGAGATAAAATGTTTAAATCGGTTAACGTCAGTTCACGATTATGAACGCCATCAATTTCAAAATCAGGTTTATTGAGTTGCCAGTTAGTCAAAAACGTATCGTAGTGAATGCGAACGGCTTGAATTCCATCATGCGTTCCTGGCGGAAGTTTTCAATGAATTCTTTGGGTTAATTGCTCCCAGGGAATTAATACGCTTTCTGGTAACGGATCGGAAGATTGATCTTGTCCTAGACGTTGATTGTAATAATAAGCATGTGCCAAATTGCCAATAATTGCGATTGCACGTGATAAATTCTCGTTGGGTAATTCTTCCAAATCGCGTGCATCCAATAATGGTAACTTCTGGATGTGCTCACGCTCAGAGCCTTCACTCATGTAACGCGGCAAGTTTTTTGATAATTTTTCCCAGGATTTGTATTTTGCGGGTAATGATGGACTAATCGGCTGAAAAGGAACAAAACCATGAGTTAAAGAAACCTGGCCTTCATGGATACTGTCTTTAGGTGGCGATTGGAGAAATGCTTCTGACTTTAATACTCTTTTTTGAGGTGCTTCTTGATCTCGTTTTGCTTGGACGATACTATTCTATATACTCATTTGAATGATTCACCATGTGATCTTAATTTGTTCATATTGAACCACAAAAACATTAAGAAAACATTAACAATTCGTAACTACTCACCCCTATACGCCACTGCGTGTCGTACAGGGGTGGACGAACTATATTTAGAAAAAAATTGAAGTGCGCCACGAAAGTGCACGACCGCTAGTAGCTGAAAGTGCTACCGGGAAAGCGCGACCGAGCGCATTTCGTACTTAGCCTTGGGCTGTATGTGGTAACGCGTATGGTTAAGCGTAGGCAAAGGAAGTTGTAAGCCG
>JBOFJV010000178.1:0-14736 GCA_051657005.1 Legionella sp.
TTGAAATGGTAATGCCAGGAGATAACGTCCAATTGACAATAAACTTGCATGCACCTATTGCGATGGATGAAGGTTTACGCTTCGCAATTCGGGAAGGTGGCCGTACTGTTGGCGCCGGTGTTGTCGCTAAAATTATCGAGTAATTACAATGAGTAGCAATCAGAACATTAAAATAAGATTAAAATCCTTTGATCATCGGTTGATTGACTTATCAATTCGAGAAATCGTAGAAACAGCAAAACGTACTGGCGCACAAATTCGTGGGCCAATACCATTGCGTATTCGTAAGGAGAAATTTACTGTATTGACTTCACCGCATGTTAACAAAGATGCGCGTGATCAATATGAATTACGTACTCATAAACGCCTGGTCGTTATCGTTCATCCAACTGAAAAAACAGTAGATGCTTTGATGAAATTAGATCTGGCTGCTGGGGTTGACGTTCAGATAAGCCTTGATGACTAATATTAGGTTGAAGGATATTAATGAGGTGTTACAATGATGATCGGTTTATTAGGCCGTAAAGTCGGTATGACGCGGGTCTTCATGGCAGACGGGGTTTCTGTTCCTGTATCTGTTGTTGAAGTGCACCCTAATAGAGTTTCACAAGTTAAAACTAAAGAAACTGATGGTTACACAGCTGTTCAATTGACTGGTGGTACAAAGAAAGTAAGTAAAGTGAATAAATCTTTAACAGGTCACTTTGCTAAAGCTGAAATTGAAGCTGGCGATATGATGATTGAATTTTTAGTTGATTCAGAAGATGCATTTAAAACAGGCCAGGTAATTTCTGTAGCCGATGTGTTTATTGCCGGACAATTTGTTGATGTTGCTGGTACAACTAAAGGTAAAGGCTTTGCTGGTACTGTTAAAAGATATAATTTTAGAACACAAGATGCTACTCATGGTAACTCCAGATCGCATCGTGTTCCTGGTTCTATCGGTCAAAACCAAACTCCAGGACGTGTATTTAAAGGTAAGAAAATGGCAGGCCATATGGGTAATGTTCGTTGTACTGTTCAAAGTCTTGAACTCGTACGCGTAGATGCTGAAAGAAATCTGCTTCTTATAAAAGGCGCTATACCAGGTGCCCCTGGCTCAAGAGTAGAAATTAAGCCTGCAGCTAAAAAGCAAGTACGAGGTGAGTGATGGAAATTACTACTATAGATACAAAATCAAAATTAACATTAAACCAAGATGTATTTGCATACGGTTACAATGAAGGTTTGATCCATCAAGCTGTTGTAACTTATATGAATAATGCTCGTAGTGGTAATAGTGCTCAAAAAACACGCTCCGAAGTTAGAGGTGGTGGTAAAAAGCCTTGGAACCAAAAAGGTACTGGTCGTGCGCGCGCAGGTACTATTCGGAGTCCAATTTGGAGAAGTGGTGGTGTTACTTTCGCTTCTAAGAAAAGAGATTATTCACAAAAAATTAATAAAAAAATGTACAAACGCGCATTACGTAGTATAATCTCCGAACTTTGCCGCACTGGTAACTTAATTGTCGTTAGTGATTTTCAATGTGACAGTAAAAAAACTAAAGACTTTGTTAGCAAAATGAATCAGTTGAGCATTAATAATGCACTGATCGTCATGACTGAAGTCGGTGAAAATGAATATTTTGGATCAAGAAACTTAATTGACTTTGATATTTGTGATGTAACAACTATAGATCCTCTATCTTTACTCAAGTTTGAGAAAGTTGTCGTTACAGAAGCAGCAATTAAAAAAATTGAGGAGCATTTACAATGAACGCTGAAAGATTGTTGATGGTTCTTCGTGAGCCACATACTTCTGAGAAAGCTACTGTATTGGCTGATAGGCTAAAGCAGTTCACTTTTAAAGTATTGAAAACTGCAACGAAAACAGAAATAAAAATGGCGGTAGAGAATATATTTAACGTTAAAGTTAAGGATGTATCTGTTATCAATATGAAAGGAAAGGCGAAACGCTTTAAACAAACCAACTGTAAAAGAAGCGATTGGAAAAAAGCATATGTGACTCTTCATGCTGATCAAGATATTGACTTTACAGCTACCGAATAAGGCAGATTAAGATGGCACTATTAAAATCTAAACCTACATCGCCAGGAAAACGTGGCGAGTTACGTGTGGTACATCATCACATTCACAAAGGAAAACCACACGCTGCTTTAGTTGAAAAACTAAAGAAAACTGGTGGACGTAATAACCAGGGTAGAATAACTGTTCGACATATCGGCGGTGGTCAGCGTAATCAGTATCGTCTTATTGATTTTAAGCGTAACAAAGACGGTATAGAGGCCCGAGTTGAGCGTATTGAATACGATCCAAACAGAACAGCCTTAATTGCTTTGACCGTTTATAAAGATGGCGAAAGACGTTACATTATTGCACCAGCCAATTTAAATGTTGGTGACACTGTAGTTAGCGGTGCTGATTCGCCTATTAGTGTCGGCAATTGTTTGCCATTAAAGAATATTCCTGTTGGGACCACGATTCATTGTGTTGAAATGAAGCCAGGAAAAGGTGCTCAGGTATTAAGAAGTGCTGGGGCTAGTGGTCAGATCGTTGCAAAAGAAGGTATCTACGCTACTTTAAGATTACGTTCAGGTGAGATGCGTAAAATACATGTTCTTTGCCGTGCTGTAATTGGTGAAGTAAGTAACAGTGAACATAGTCTACGTGCGCTTGGTAAAGCAGGAGCTAAACGCTGGAGAGGTATTCGCCCGACAGTTCGTGGTGTTGCTATGAACCCTGTTGATCACCCACATGGTGGAGGTGAAGGCCGTACTTCTGGAGGACGTCATCCTGTATCTCCTTGGGGATTACCTACTAAAGGTTATAAGACCAGAAGTAATAAGCGTACTGATAGTTTTATTGTCAGAAGACGTAAGAAGAAATAATTTTTGAGAGGATATCAAGTGGCTCGTTCTATAAGAAAAGGTCCTTTTGTTGACCATCATTTGATTAGTAAAGTTGAGGCAGCAATCGAATCTAAGTCAAAAAAACCAATTAAAACTTGGTCCAGACGATCAACAATCGTTCCTGAAATGATTGACTTAACAATTGCTGTTCATAACGGCAAAGATCATATTCCTGTTTATATCACAGACAATATGGTAGGTCATAAATTAGGTGAGTTTGCCATGACTCGAACATTTAAAGGCCATTCTGGTGACAGAAAGGCTAAAGGCAAATAAGAGGATATGATGGAAGTTACAGCTAAATTGAAAGGTGCTCCCTTATCCGCTCAGAAGGGCAGATTGGTGGCAGACTTGATACGAAACATGAATGTATCTGGTGCGCTTGATGTCCTCAAGTTTACACCAAAGAAGGGTGCTCAATTAATGCTTAAATTATTAGAATCAGTAATTGCAAACGCTGAAAACAATAATGGAGCAGATCTTGATGATCTAAAAGTAGGTATGGTATGCGTTGATGAAGCAATGACTTTAAAGCGCATTAGTCCCAGAGCTAAAGGTCGTGCAAACAGAATTTGCAAACGTACCTGCCATATCACGATTAAAGTGTCTGATGAGGAATAGCAATGGGACAAAAAGTTAACCCTATAGGTATACGCCTTGGTATTATTAAAGACTGGAACTCAAAATGGTTCGCTGGTAAAAAATATGCTGAATTTTTAATTCAAGATATTAAACTGCGTACTGAATTGAAAAAGAAGCTTATGGCTGCAGCAGTCAGTAAAATTTTGATTGAACGTCCTGCCAATAATGCAGTAGTAACAATTTTGACCGCTCGACCTGGCGTCATTATTGGTAAGAAAGGCGGTGGAATCGAAACATTACGTGCTGAAATATCAAGTAAATTAGGTGTCCCTGTACATTTAAATATCGAAGAAATCAAAAAGCCAGAACTTGACTCTACATTGGTTGCTGAAGGTATTGCTCAGCAATTAGAGCAACGTGTAATGTTCCGACGAGCAATGAAACGTGCTGTAACCGCAGCACTAAAGTCAGGTGCTAAAGGGATCAAGATATGCGTGAGTGGTAGACTTGGCGGTGCTGAGATTGCTCGTAGCGAATGGTATCGAGAAGGTCGTGTGCCTTTACATACTTTCAGAGCAGACATAGATTATGGTACAGCAGAATCTAAAACAACTTACGGTATTATTGGTGTAAAAGTCTGGATCTTTAAGGGTGAAATTCTTCCGCAAAAGAAAAGATCTACTGACAGTGCCCAATGAGTGAGGATTAAGAATCATGTTACAACCGAAACGTACTAAATACCGAAAACAGATGAAGGGCCGTAACAGAGGTTTAGCCTTACGTGGTAGCAACATCAGTTTTGGTGAGTTTGCTTTGAAAGCTCTAGAACGAGGCCGTTTAACAGCTAGACAAATCGAAGCCGCTCGACGAGCAATGACACGTCATATCAAACGTGGTGGTAAAATTTGGATTAGAGTATTTCCTGATAAACCTATTACACAAAAGCCTCTTGAAGTAAGACAGGGTAAAGGTAAGGGTAGTGTTGAATATTGGGTTGCTCAAATACAACCAGGTAAGGTTTTATTTGAAATGGAAGGTGTATCCAGAGAGCTTGCGATGGAAGCTTTTGATCTGGCTAAAGCAAAACTTCCTTTCAAAGTAACATTTGAAGAAAGGAAGGTGATGTAATGAAAAAAATTGACGAATTACGTAGTTTGTCAGTTGAAGAACTGCAAACCGAATTACTTTCATTACGTAAAGAACAATTAAATTTACGAATGAAAAAAGCAAGTGGCTCACTAGATAAAACACATCTCATCACTATGGTGCGTAAATCAGTGGCGAGGGTTAAAACAATGTTGACTGAAAAGGCAGGTAAGTAACATGTCTAATAGTGAATCAAATGCCAGAACAATGGTTGGAAAAGTAGTTAGTGACAAAATGGATAAAACCATAGTTGTGATGATTGAGCGATCAGTCAAGCATCCAAAATATGGAAAAATTATGAAGCGTAGATCCAAATTGCATGCTCATGATGAAAATCAAGTCTGTAAAATTGGTAATATCGTTAAAATCCGTGAGTCGAGACCACTCTCTAAGACAAAAAGCTGGGTATTAGTCGAAGTAATTTCTTAATCAATTTTGTTGATTTACTTTTAAAACCCTAAAAGGCCTGATATAATCAGCAACCTTTTTCTGGTCGAAATCAGAGCTGGAGAAAAAAATGATCCAAATGCAGACAGTGCTCGAAGTGGCTGATAACAGCGGAGCACGTAAAGTTATGTGTATTAAGGTACTTGGTGGGTCACACCGAAGATATGCCCGTGTGGGTGATGTAATCAAAGTGAGCATTAAGGACGCAATACCAAGAAGTAAAGTTAAAAAAGGTGCTGTAATGAAGGCAGTTGTCGTACGTACAGCTCAAGGCGTTCGTAGAGATGACGGTTCTTTAATCCGTTTTGATGGTAATGCAGCAGTACTTTTAAATAATCAAAACGAGCCAATTGGTACTCGTATATTTGGCCCTGTTACTCGCGAGCTACGAGAGAGATTTATGAAGATAATATCTCTCGCTGCAGAAGTTTTGTGAGAAGGATTGAGATATGAAACGCATTCAAAAAGGCGATGATGTAATTGTAATCGCTGGTAAAAGTAAAGGTCATAGAGGTAAAGTGTTACGTGTGACTGAAAATGGTGTTGTGGTTGAGGGTGCTAATTTAATAAAAAAACATGTTAAGGCTAACCAGCAAAAACCTGAACACAATGGTGGAATAGTCACTCTTGAAGCGCCAGTGCACGTTTCAAATGTTGCTCATTATAATCCTAATACTAAAAAAGCTGATAAAGTAGGATTTAAGTTTATTGAGAGCAATGGAACAAGCAAAAAAGTCAGATATTTTAAATCTGATGATGAAATAATTGACCGTGTTTAATTAGGTGATTCAAATGGCAAGACTTAATGAAGTTTATAAAAAAGAAATCGTCCCTATGATGATGAAACGGTTCAACTATTCCAGTATTATGGAAGTACCTAAGCTGCTTAAAATCACTTTAAATATGGGTGTTGGTGAAGCAGTAGGTGACAAAAAAGTAATGAACCATGCTGTTGAAGACATGACGTTAATTGCTGGACAAAAGCCTGTTGTTACTAAGGCAAAAAAATCCATTGCTGGTTTTAAAATTAGAGATGGATGGCCCATCGGTTGTAAAGTAACGCTTAGACGTCAGCGCATGTATGAGTTCTTAGACAGATTGATATCCGTGACTTTACCTCGTGTACGAGATTTTCGTGGTTTAAATCATAAATCTTTTGATGGAACTGGTAATTACAGTATGGGAATACATGAGCAAATCGTATTTCCTGAAATTGATTACGATAAGACAGATGGCATTCGTGGTTTAGATATCTGTATCACTACAACTGCCAAAACAAATGAAGAAGCTAAAGCTTTATTAGAAGCCTTTAACCTTCCATTGAAAGATAGAGATAAAAAATAAGGGTGAAATTGTGGCTAAGAAATCAATGCTAATCAGAGAGTTAAAGCGTAGCAAGCTGGTAAACAAGTACAGACAACGCAGAAACGAATTAAAACAATTGATTAAGTCATCTGATGACTTTCAGGTGATTATGGATAGTCAAGCTAAGTTAGCAAAATTACCTGTTAATTCAAATCCTGTTCGTTTTAAAAAACGATGTGAGCAATGCGGCCGCCCTCATGGTGTTTATCGTAAATTCAGTCTTTGTAGAATTTGCTTAAGAAAACAACTAATGGTTGGTAATATACCCGGCGGAAGAAAGTCCAGCTGGTAATTTTTGATTGGAGAACGATTGTGAGTATGCATGATCCAGTTGCTGATATGCTGACCAGAATTAGAAATGGTCAACAAGCAAAACATCAGCAAGTTACTTTAACTTCTTCAAAATTGAAGGAAGAAATTGTACGTGTTTTAAAAGAAGAAGGTTATATTGAAAACTTCTTTGTTGAAGCACTCGATAATAATCTTAAACTAATGACGATTAAACTTAAATATTACCATGGTAAGCCGGTTATCGAATTAATTAAGAGAATTAGTCGACCCGGATTGAGAGTATATAAGTCCTATAAAGATTTAACCTCTATTCCTGGTTTTGGTGTCTCTATATTGTCTACATCGCAAGGTATAATGACCCATATATCTGCAAAGATGAAAGGCGTTGGTGGCGAAGTCATTTGTGAAGTGGCTTAATACTTGCGAGGAATAATATGTCTAGAGTAGCAAAAGCCACAGTAGTTCCTCCTGCTAATGTAGAAGTAACATTAGGCGAAGGTGAAATTACTGTAAAAGGGCCAAAAGGAACACTAACCCAAAAAATTAACCGGTTAGTTAAGATTACTAAAAATAAAGAAGCGAATCATATTGAGTTCTCTCCTGCAGCAAACGATCCTAGAGCATGGGCTCAAGCTGGTACTGCACGAGCACTAGTAAATAATATGGTTAAAGGTGTTACTGAAGGTTTTGTTGTAACTCTTGAATTGGTTGGTGTTGGTTATAGAGCACAATCTAAAGATAAATCGATTACTTTAGCTTTAGGTTTTTCTCATCCTATTGAGTACCATTTACCTAAAGGTGTTGTTGTTGAGACTCCTAGTAATACAGTAATTTTACTGAAAGGTATGGATAAGCAAATTCTAGGACAAGTTGCTTCTGAAATTAGAGCATTTAGACCACCAGAGCCTTATAAAGGTAAGGGAGTTAAACTTGCTGGTGAGTATATAGCTCGTAAAGAAGCGAAAAAGAAATAAGGTCTAAGATATGAATAAGCAAAACTCACGTATTCGCCGTGGATTAAAGGCAAAAGCATTGATTCGTAAATCAGGTAGAACAAGACTTGTAGTTTATCGAAGTGGCTTTCACATTTATTCTCAAATCATTCAAGCAGATACGCTTGGTGATAAAGTATTAGTAGCGTGTTCCAGTATTGATAAAGAAATAAGAGCTAGTTTGAATGGCAAGTGCAAAGTAGAACAAGCTAATTTAGTTGGAAAGTTACTTGGAAAACGAGCTAGCGAGAAAGGCATTACCAAAGTTGCCTTTGATCGTGCTGGTTATAAATATCATGGCCGAGTGAAAGCCCTTGCAGAAGGTGCTCGCGAAGCTGGATTGGATTTTTAAGGAACGATTATGGCATTCGATGAATCATCACCTAAATCAGATGGCTACCAAGAAAAGCTTGTCGCGGTTAATCGTACAGCTAAAGTTGTTAAGGGTGGACGCGTCTTTGGTTTTGCAGTTCTTGTTGTTGTTGGCGATGGGAAAGGTAAAGTTGGATTTGGTAGAGGTAAGGCGCGCGAAGTTCCAATTGCGATTCAAAAAGCAATGGAGCAAGCAAAGAAGAACATGTTTTATATTCCACTTTCTGGATCAACAATACACCACGAAATCACCTGGAATTATGGTGCTTCTAAAGTATTTATGAAGCCAGCGAGTGAAGGTACTGGAATTATTGCGGGTGGCGCAATGAGAGCGGTGCTTGAAGTTTTAGGTGTACATAATATTTTGGCTAAGAGTATTGGTTCAACCAATCCTAGCAACATTGTACGTGCTACAATCGGTGCATTGACAAATATTGGTACTCCAGATTATGTTGCGGCCAAGCGTGGTAAAACTATTGAAGAAGTTATGGCGGGCTAATTATGGAAAAGAAAATTAAAATTACTTTAGTAAAAAGCACTATAGGTAGAAAACCTAAACATGTTTCTATCGTAAAGCAATTGGGTTTAGGTAAAACAAACGCAAGCGTATTCCATAATGATACTCCAGCAATTCGTGGTCTGATTAATCAAGTCGACTATCTGTTGCTGATTGAGGAGAGTGTATAATGAATTTGAATTCACTATCACCAGATCCTGGTTCACGAAAACCTAAAAAGCGTTTAGGTCGTGGTATAGGTTCTGGACTGGGTAAAACAAGTGGTAAAGGCCATAAAGGTCAAAAAGCTAGAGCTGGCGGCTATCACAAGATTAATTTTGAAGGCGGTCAAATGCCTATTCAAAGACGTCTGCCTAAAATGGGCTTTAAGTCACGAGTTGGTAGAACGGTAGACCAAATCTGTTTAGACGAATTAGCTAAGTTATCTGCTGAAGTTATTGATATCAATGTCTTAAGAGAAGCGGGTTTGATTAATGGTTCTATTAAAGATGTTAAAGTTATTTTATCAGGTGAATTAACTACTGCCATCAAACTTAAAGGTGTAAGGGTCACTAAAGGAGCTCGCTTAGCCATTGAAGGTTTAGGCGGCAGCATTGAAGAGTGACTATGAAAAACCAAAAACATAATGCAAGCCAATCACGCGGTGGATTGGCTGAACTGAAATCAAGATTATTGTTTGTAGTTCTGGGAATCTTAGTTTATCGTTTAGGAGCACATATACCTGTTCCAGGTCTTGACCCAGCACGATTAGCAAATTTTTTCAATGAGCAGCAAAATACAATATTTGGCTTATTTAATATGTTTTCTGGTGGTGCTCTATCGCGTGTGACCGTATTTGCTATCGGTATTATGCCGTATATTTCTGCATCAATTATCATTCAGCTTTTTTCAGTTGTTTCGCCAAAACTGGAGCAATTAAAAAAAGAAGGTGAATCTGGTCGTAGAAAAATAAATCAATACACTCGATATTTAACATTAGTGCTTTCAGTATTCCAATCATTAGGAATGGCTCGTTGGTTAGCAGGACAGCAAATTGCGCTACAGGCTGACTTTTTATTTTACTTTACTGCAGTAGTAACCTTGGTTACAGGTACTATGTTTTTAATGTGGTTGGGTGAGCAAATTACTGAAAAAGGTGTAGGTAATGGTATTTCTCTGATTATATTTTCAGGAATTGTATCCAGTATGCCTACAGCAATTGCTTCAGTTCTTCAACAAGTAAAAGAAGGACAGATGCAAGCACTAACTTTAATTGTAGTTGCAGTTGTAGTAGTAGTGGTAACTGGATTTGTGGTATTTATGGAGAGAGCTCAGAGACGTATAAGAGTTAACTATGCGCAAAGGACCCAAGGTAGAAAGGTATATGCGGCACAGACAAGCCACTTGCCTTTGAAAATCAATATGTCTGGTGTAATACCGCCTATTTTTGCATCCAGTATCATATTGTTACCAGCAACTTTAGCCCAATTTTTTTCTCATACCAAATGGTTTGGATGGTTGGCTGATGTTGGAATGGCTTTGTCGCCTGGACAACCTTTGTATTTAATAGTATATGCAGTAGCTATTATCTTCTTTGCATTCTTTTATGCAGCTCTGGTGTTTAATCCCAAAGATACTGCGGATAATTTGAAAAAATCTGGTGCATATATTCCTGGAATTAGACCAGGAGAACAAACTACTAAATACATTGATGCGGTGATGACTCGTTTGACATTGGTAGGCGCAATTTATTTGGTTTTGGTTTGCCTTTTGCCTCAGATTTTGATGTATACATGGCATGTCCCTTTTTATTTCGGTGGAACGTCATTGCTGATTATCGTAGTTGTTATTATGGATTTTGTAGCTCAGGTACAAGCTCATTTAATGACTCAGCAATATGATTCTTTAATGAAAAAGGCTAATTTTAAAGGTACTAAACTACCTGGTCTTTTATGATCTTTATCGGAGTTAGGAATGAAAGTAAGAGCATCTGTAAAGCGCATTTGTCGCAATTGCAAGGTTATTAAAAGAGGTGGCATTATACGAGTTATTTGTAAAGATGCCCGACATAAGCAAAAGCAGGGTTAATATCTGCTTGATTTAATTTTATAAAAATAGTATTATTCTGTCCCTTTCGACAGAACAAATAACGTTCGGAGAAGTTAATGGCTCGTATTGCAGGAGTAAATATACCTGATCACAACCATGTTGTGATTGCTTTAACAGCGATATATGGTATTGGTAAAACTACATCCTTAAAATTATGTTCAACTGTTGGAATTGAACCTTCTACTAAGGTTTCACAACTAACAGATGCTCAACTTGAGTCTTTAAGAACAGAAATTGCAAAAATAACTGTTGAAGGTGATTTGCGTCGTGTTGTGACTATGAACATTAAGCGTCTTATGGATCTAGGATGTTATCGTGGTTTAAGACACAGAAGAGGGTTGCCATTGCGTGGACAACGTACGAAGACTAATGCTCGTACTAGAAAGGGTCGCAGAAAGGGCACTACCGTTTGATTTTTCATGTAGGAAAGTAAGATGGCAATAACTAAGTCAAAGCAACAAAAAGTACGCAAAAAGGCAAAGCGTGTTGTATCTGATGGTATCGTACACGTGCATGCATCTTTTAATAATACTATAGTGACATTTACTGACAGACAAGGTAATGCACTATGTTGGGCAACATCTGGCGGATCAGGATTTAGAGGTTCAAGAAAGAGCACTCCTTATGCTGCTCAGGTTGCTACCGAGCGTGCTGCCGCTGTTGCAAAAGAATACGGTATGAAATCTGTGGCTGTATTTGTTCATGGGCCTGGTCCTGGAAGAGAATCCACCATTCGTGAATTAATATCACAGGATTTTAAAATTGTTGAAATTACCGATGTTACTGGTATACCTCATAATGGGTGTAAACCACCTAAGAAACGTCGTGTATAAGACTCAGGAGTAATTAATGGCTAGATATCTTGGTCCAAAATGTAAATTATCACGTCGTGAAGGCTGTGATTTATTACTTAAAAGTGGCGTCCGCGACCATAAGTCCAAATGTAAATCAGAAAAACTACCTGGACAGCATGGTGATAAAAAGCCACGTTTGAGTGGTTATGGAATTCAGCTTAGAGAAAAGCAAAAAATCAGAAGACTCTATGGTGTTCTTGAAAAGCAATTCCGTGGTTATTACAAAATGGCTGCGCGTATGAAAGGTGCAACTGGTGAAAATCTAATGTCTCTTCTTGAAAGACGCTTAGATAATGTTGTTTACCGTATGGGTTTTGCAAGTACACGTGCTGAAGCGCGTCAATTAGTTACGCACAAAGCCATACTTGTTAATGATAAAGTAGTTAACGTTCCTTCTTTCTTAGTAAAAGCTGGGGATGTTATTTCTGTTCGACAAAAAGCTAGAAATCAAGGTCGTATTCAAGCTGCTTTAGCTTTGTCTGAACAAAGAGCTCCATGTGATTGGATGACTGTAGATACTTCTTCGTTTAAAGGAACTTTTTCTACAGCACCAACGTTAACTGACTTATCTTCAGACTACAACGTAAACTTGGTTGTAGAACTTTACTCTAAGTAAGCTCGGAGAAATAGCTGAATGTATACTGAAATCAATGAAATGTTGACACCTAATGTTCTTAAGGTCCAGGCTGAATCGCCTTATAAAGCTAAAATAGTTTTAGAGCCTTTGGAGCGTGGCTTTGGTCATACTCTCGGCAATGCTTTGAGACGTATATTATTGTCATCGATGCCTGGTAGTGCAATTACAGAAGCTTCAATTGACGGTGTTTTACATGAGTACAGCACAATTGAAGGCGTACAAGAAGATGTTGTTGATATATTACTTAACCTGAAACTTGTTGCTATTAAAATGTCAGTTGGTGAAGAGGCTGTAATTACACTGAACAAGCAAGGCCCTTGTCAAGTTACTGCTGGTGATATTCAACTCACTCATGGATTGGACATCGTCAATCATGAGCTTGTCATTGCTAATTTGAACGAGAAGGGCAAGTTAAATATGACCATGAAGGTTGAACGAGGAATTGGCTTTCATAGCACCGATTCTTTCATTAGACATTTTGATGATGAAGTTGAGAGAAAAACTGTTGGTAAGCTTAAAATTGACAACAGTTTCTCTCCTGTTAAAAAAGTAGCTTATTATGTTGACAGTGCTCGTGTAGAAAATCGTACAGACTTAGATAAGTTAACTATTGAGTTAGAAACTAATGGTACTATTGATGCAGAGGAATCAATTCGCGTTTCCGCAAGTATTTTGCAAAGACAACTTCATGCTTTTGTTGATATGAAATTTGAAGAGTCTCGTGCCGATCATAAAGAGCGTAATGATTTTGATCCAATATTATTACGTTCAGTTGATGATTTAGAGTTAACTGTTCGTTCTGCAAATTGTTTGAAAGCAGAAAATATTCATTATATCGGCGATTTAGTACAAATAACTGAAAATGAACTCTTAAAAACACCTAATCTTGGTAAGAAATCATTAACCGAAATTAAGGATGTTTTAGCTTCGCGTTCATTATCGCTGGGTATGAAACTTGAGAATTGGCCGCCAGCAAATCTTGGCGAATAAAGTTTAGGAGTTTTGGTTATGCGTCATCGTAATTCAGGCCGTAGTTTTAGCCGTACAAGCAGTCATAGAAAGGCTATGTTTGCAAACATGTGTTGTTCTTTAATTGAGCATGAGCTCATTAAAACAACGTTACCAAAAGCTAAAGATTTACGACGTTATATTGAGCCTTTAATTACTGTATCTAAGGTTGATTCTGTAGCATCTCGTCGACGTGCATTTGATATCTTAAGATCTAAATCAGCTGTTGGTAAATTATTTACTGATCTAGGCCCACGTTTTGTGGAGCGTCCAGGTGGTTATTTAAGAATCATTAAATGCGGTTACCGCGATGGCGACAATGCTCCTATGGCTATTGTTGAGTTATTAGATAGACCTGTTACTAGTGATGAATCTGAAGAATAGATAGCTTAGATAATAAAAGGTCAGCTTTTGCGGGCTTTTTTATTGGCAACATTTATCGCATAAAACAAGGATCTAGTGTATTTGGCGATCTTAAACTAAAGGTAGGCGTTCACGTGATGGCGTCAATTTAATAAATAGGAGTGGCTTCGTCAAGGCTCGTAAATTTATAGATATACCGCGAACAGATCCCTTTACCAGCTACCTATTAGTCTGGTGGTATGAGGACTGTATGAGCACTTTTGGGGCTATTTCGTTCGAGGTATGGTCAAACTGGCTGCTTATTGATAAAGTTTGACCTTTCGCTGCTTTCAGTGCGTATTATTCAGATTCTTATGACAATGAGAAAGCGGGATTTCCATATTTCTGTTGTAGCTCATCACATGCTTTTGCGAGCGCCTGTTTTTCATTACCAAGTCTCTCAATTCTCTTCATTGCGGATATTATATTAATGTCTTTTAGGAGTAGCTCTGGGTCCATCTGTTTTATTTTTGCGATAACACTTTCTGCGAGCTGTGGTTGAACTCTTTTATACTGTCTGTATAACTCATCGGTGACAGGAACAGTCAAAGGAATTATATAAGTTGCTGTATGGTTTGGAATAAGAGGTAAAATATCACGTACGTATTCATCAAAGGTAAAAAGTAACTCTGGATTTGTTAGTGGATCATAAACAAACCATCCCGATCTTTTATTTCCGATATAGATAACAAACTGGTCTTTATCCTTTGCAGATTTGATAATTACCTGCAGGTCTGTTTCTGCAAATGCTTCATATAAATGAAGTGCTGCATAACAAACGCGATGTGAGCAATTTCCTTGGTCACTGAAATCAAAGATAAATGCTAATTGAAATGATGCAAGTTGTTAAGGTAAGACACTTTGTTGGAAAAAAGAGACTTTCTTTCCATGTTCGAAAAGAGGTGTTTTATGAGTCACTAGATAATTAAGTAAAATAAGGAGCACTCTTTGATGAACTAAATTATAGTCAGCTTGTGCCTTTAATTTTGGCTCTACACCAATTAAGGGGGCACTTTAATCAAATTAGTCTAGACTAAGTACTTGATTTAGCGAACAAAAGGAGATTAAAGTGCCGAAGTACAATCTTATCCTAAATTTACCTGGATTTTCCATAGTCAAAGTGAGCG
>JBOFJV010000179.1:0-9158 GCA_051657005.1 Legionella sp.
CGTTGCGAGCCATAGTCGAAGCAATCCAGCGTCCTTTTGTGCTTCAGATGCACTGATTAGCTTTTTTAAGGTCACTGGATTGCTTCGCCTGCGGCTCGCAACGACGGATTTTGTGCTAAAAACGTACTTGTAAAATAAGTGTTGATACCTCAATACCCAACCTACTTTTGATTGCTTTTGTTTCTTTGTCTGACGGCTATGCGCTGCACCCAGGATACATCTAAAAATACGATCCAATGATTTTGTACAGTGAAAACAAAGCAAATACGGTGTTCAATGACGCCCAAATATAAGAAGGATAAAGCCCCCTATAGCCACTATAATAGGAGTAGGTAGCAATAAAACTACTTCCGATAAAAAATATCCATTGGTCATTATAAGCAAAGCCAATGGACAGTAGGGCAATACCAATAACCCCAAGTACTAAAAATATGCTATTTTCTTTACCAAACATACTGTAGAAAACTAACAGTTGAAAACAGAGTAAGACCGGTAAGAAAAATTGAGTATAAGGACCGCTACCTAATATAAGCGCTGTATGGCCGGCAATGAGAATGAATTCAAGTGCTACAAAGTAGAGTAGCCTGAAATAAGCTGCTGTTGCAAACAATGCAACAGCACCGGTTATATAGTATGCTTGAGGAGGTGTCTGTGTGATGCCAAATAAAACAATAAGTGCACCAATGCAGCCTAACAGCATAAATATTTTTTTAATCACAGATCACCACTTCAAATAAATGCCTTTTGTTACGGAGTCTTGAATGATGTCACCTTGTGGTTTATTGAATGAGATCCAATAGTTGCCCATATTACTTAATGCAAAACGAACTCTTGGATATTGGCATACTTCCAGCACACTACGGCAATCGACAAGAACTGCACTCTCCTCAGCGCGTTTGTAGCACTTAAAGTTTAAGTTCTGGATGTCAGAAGCAAATGCCCCCCAATTCATTGGATCTAGGATCGCATGCAATGGTGGGCGCATAAATGCTTCATCAGTATTCAGGCATTCTAATTCGATTTTAGTATCTGAATGATTTTGGATTAAATAATAAGATTGATTTCCATGTTCATTCAGAATTAAATAATTTTGACTGAAACCAAAGCCAGTGACTTCGCAGCCTCGAGGAAATTGACTTGCTGCCTGGGTTGTACTAATAAGCAGTGCTGACAGCACAATTGTTTTATTCATCTGACTAAATAACGACATGATTACCTCAATAATAAGCTTTGTGGTTATTTTAATCATAAAAAATGCAATGTCTATCCCACAGTAAAAAAATAGTAACTGTTCTATCCAGTTCAAATACATCTCCAGGGAGGATATGCAATAGATGCTTATTCTTTATGCAAAGAAATTTTTGCTTTGATCATTGGATAATAAGTTCTGTAAAAACTTAAAATTAAGTACATCGCAACATAGGCTAAAGACAAACTAAGCCAAATGATATTGGGATTGGGGTAGCTGATTAGAATACAGATTGAGCTCACTGCATAAATAGCGGAACATAAGTGCATGAGTACTTTTAATAGTTTCGATTCAGTCAAATAATCAAGTCTAGAGGGATAAACATATTTTACAGGTACAAAAATTAATACGGAGAGTATCGCTAATATAATTGCGTTTGTTGTTGCTGATGTATTAAAAATAAACATATAAAAAATGGCAATATTCCAATAACACGGAAACCCTTTAAAAAAGTGATCGGGTGTTTTTGCATCCGATTGACAAAATTGATAAGCGGAAGTGATCGTGATTGCTGAAATGAGCACTACAGCGTAATTAGGCGGAAGCATGCCTGGTTTTACCAGTAAGAAAAAGCTTGGTGTAATCACATAATTCAAAAAATCAACAATATTATCCAGCAAAGCGCCATCAATTTTCGGTAAAATTTCTTTAATTTTGACTAGACGTGCAAAGCTTCCATCAATAGCATCAATAGCTACAGTAATAAGCATGAGCCATAATGCGAAAATGTATTCGTGCTGGGACATTTTTACTAATGAAAATACGCCAATACAGGCTGCACTTGCTGTAAATACATGTACCGACCAAGCAGCTACATAATGTAATGGATGGAATTGCTGTTTGCTTAAGTTCATCAATTGTCCTAGTTTTAATAGAAATCCAGATTTAGATACAATTCATTATCTGATGGATTGCTCAAATATTTAAAAATTGTATTAACCTGTTGATTTATATTATTGTTAGCTTCAAAAAATACAAAACATAAAAATAGTATCAATAATCAAAAGTAGTGTGCAAGGAAAGTTAATCATTTTAACTTAAATATACTGTTATTTTGTATGGAGACATCATGAAAATTCAAACCATCAATCCCACAACAGGACAAGCTATTGCAAGTTATGATTGCATCAATGAAGATGAAATTCATGCAAAACTGAAGAAAGGGCATGAGGCTTATTTAGAATGGAAAAAAACATCGTTCAATCAAAGAAAAGAGTTGATGTTACAGCTCGCGCGGCATTTAAAAGCTCAAGCAGATGAATTGGCGCATTTGATGGCAATTGAAATGGGCAAACCGATTACTGCAGGTAAGGCCGAAATTGATAAATGTGCCTGGTTATGTGAACATTATGCAGAACATTCAGAAGAATATCTGGCGCCTAAAATCATTCAAACAGAGATGAAAAAAGCGAAAGTATGCTATCGTCCATTAGGAATAGTTTTTGCCATCATGCCTTGGAATTTTCCTTTTTGGCAAGTTTTTCGTTTTGCAGTGCCATCACTTATGGCTGGAAATGTTGCTGTGTTGAAGCATGCTCCGGTTTCAACGGGGACGGGTAATAAAATAGAGCAATTATTTTTAGAAGCTGGATTTCCCAAATATGCTTTTCAACATTTCATAGTAGATAATGAAGGTGCGGCTAAAGTAATAGAACATCCTCAGGTTATTGCAGTTACTTTAACTGGAAGTGAGCGTGCTGGCAGCTCTGTTGCTGGTCATGCCGGAAAGCATCTAAAAAAATCAGTGCTTGAGTTAGGAGGAAGCGATCCTTATTTGGTGCTTGAGGATGCCGAGCTTGATTTAGCTGCGTCATGCATTGTCAACTCAAGACTGAATAATTCCGGCCAGGTCTGTATTGCTGCCAAACGCATCATTGTTTTAAAATCAGTAGAAAATGAATTGGTACAAAAAATAATTCAGCAGATTTCTGCATTTGAAATAGGTGATCCACTGAATGCCGAGACAAAGCTTGGTCCTCTGGCTCGTTCTGATTTGCGTGATAACCTACATACCCAGGTAGAAAAATCGCTGAAACAAGGTGCTAAATTATTGCTTGGTGGTATAATCCCCGCAGGCAAAGGATTTTATTATCCACCGACTTTGTTAACCAACGTTTCACCAGGTATGCCGGCTTTTGATGAGGAATTGTTTGGACCTGTTATAGCGATTATTTCAGCTGAAAGCGAAAAAGAAGCTATAACGTATGCAAATCAAAGTCAGTATGGTCTCGGAGCAGCTGTGTTTACACGTGATTTGGAAAGGGGAGAGCATATTGCTACCTATGAAATAGATGTTGGTGTCTGTTTCGTGAATGCTTGTGTTGCTTCTGATCCCAGGTTGCCATTTGGTGGGATAAAGAGATCGGGATATGGTCGTGAGTTATCAAAAGAGGGGATATTAGAGTTCGTGAATACTAAGACCATAGCCGTTAATGATTAAGTTAAAAGTGACGCGCATCGATAGTGAGAAATGATCATTATCGATGCGCGTTGTGGTTTATTATATTAAAACAATTCTCGCTGTAGAGCTGAGGCAAAAATCGACGAGGTAGAAAAACAATGTCTTATAAATTTGAAGAGGGCAAAGATGTATTAATTGAAGCCATTGTGGATAAAATCAAAAGCTCTATGGCAGGAGATCAAGCCGAGTTATGTGCTGAATTTGCCAAACAATTATATGGCACTGTAGCTATGGAAGATCTTAGTGCATGGAATTTTGAAGATCTTTATGGGGCTGTAGTCAATTTTTGGACTCTAATTAGTGAACGTGCGCCTCATGAGACAAAAGTTAGAATTTATAATCCAGAGTTTGAGCGACATGGATGGCAGACCACGCATACTGTAATTGAAATCATTTGTGACGACATGCCTTTTTTAGTTGACTCCATTCGCTTGGTAATCCATAGAATGGGTCTTGCATCTCATTTAACCATTCATATGGGTGGTATTCGCGTTAAACGTGATGAACACAATAAAATTTCTGCGATATTACCTCGTAACCAAATGCTAGATGAAAAAGGTGTTGTCCATGAAGCACCAATCTTTTTAGAAATTGATCGTCAAACTGATCCTAAGGTATTGGAAGTATTACATCATGGATGTGAGCGTGCTCTTGAAGACAACCGTGTTGTTTTTGATGATTGGGAAAAAATGCGTGCAGAAGTACGAGAAGCAATTACTGAGATTGATCAAGCTTCTTCAGTACTTGATTTGGATGAGGTGGAGGAAACTAAAGCGTTCTTACATTGGATAGAGGATCATCATTTCACCTTTTTAGGGATGAGAGATTATGAAGTAGTACAGAAAGGAAAGGAAACAGTCTTGCAGGCTATTCCTAATACAGGTTTAGGTCTTCTACGTGAGAGCGTGACTAAATCAATGGAGCTGAATATCACCGCAATGACTCCTGAAGTTCGTGAATTTACTTTATCGCCGCGTATTTTAGTTACTGCCAAAACAAATACCTTAGCCAGTGTTCACCGCGATGCTTACACTGACTATATAGGAATTAAACGCGTCAATGCACAAGGAAATGTGATTGGCGAAAGACGGATTATCGGTTTATATACTTCCGCTGCTTATCATACAAACCCAAAGCAAATTCCATTTTTGCGACGTAAAGTTGCACTGATAATGGATAACTCGAGACTGAATCCGCGCAGTCATGCAGGTAAAGTCTTATTGAATATTCTTGAAACGTTACCACGTGACGATTTAATTCAAGGTACAGAAGATGAGCTCCTGGAAATTGCGATGGGTATCTTTTACATGCAAGATAGAAAACGTATTCGTTTATTTGCACGCATGGATGTCTATCATCGCTTTGTATCTTGTTTGGCTTATGTTCCTAAAGATAGGATAAATACCGAATTAAGAATGGCCATGAAGAAAATTCTTGATGAAAGTTTTCACTCCATCGAGACTACTTACTCAACACAGTTTACTGAGTCTGTTTTAGCTCGGGTTCATTTTATTATTAAAATGAACCCAGATCGTCCCTTCGAGTATGATTTAAAAGAAATTGAAAAGAAATTGATTGAAGCAAGTCGTTCGTGGGTTGATGATTTACAAACTCATTTATATGAATTTTACGGCGAAGAGCAAGCCAATAGTCTTTATTCACGTTATAAAAATGCTTTTCCTCTTGCATATTGCGATACATTTACAGCAAGAACGGCTGTCTATGATATCAAGCATATTGAAATGCTTACTCCTGAAAACTCTTTGGGTATTAATTTTTATAAACCTTTGGATGAGTCAGAGAATAGTTTTAGACTCAAAGTGTATCAACATGACGACACAATTCCCTTATCAGATGTTTTGCCCATAATAGAGAAGCTTGGTCTGCGTGCCATAAGTGAGCGTCCTTATTCATTGAAATTTGAGGATGGCACAGTGGCTTGGATTAATGAGTTCACAATGCAATATAACAAATCAATTGATTTTGATTTGGATGAGATTAAAGAGTTATTCCAGAATGCGTTTGCTAAGGTTTGGTTTGGTGACGCAGAGAATGATGGATTTAACCAGTTGGTTTTAGCTGCAGGACTTAATTGGCGCGAAGTAGCGGTTTTACGCACTTACGCTAAGTACTTTAAACAAATCGGGTTTACTTTTAGTCAGGATTATATGGAAATGTCGTTAAATAATAATGTTGCCATTGCCAAAAAATTAGTACGCCTTTTTGAAATCCGATGTAATCCTGCTGATGATCCCAATAGAGAAGAACGGTTTACTGATTTGTCTATAGAAATTTTAGGCGATCTTGATACAGTATCCAATCTTGATGAAGATAAAATAATCAGACAATACATTCATGCGATTAGTGCGACATTGCGTACTAATTTCTATCAACTCAATAAAGATGGGCATCATAAGACCTACATTTCATTGAAATTAAACAGTAGAATCATTCCAGGATTACCTAAACCGCATCCTCTGTTTGAAATTTTTGTCTACTCACCACGTTTTGAAGGCGTTCATTTACGTTGTGGTAAGGTTGCTCGTGGTGGGTTACGTTGGTCAGATCGAAGAGAAGACTTTCGCACAGAGATACTTGGCTTAATGAAAGCACAGCAAGTAAAAAACTCGGTGATTGTTCCAAGCGGAGCTAAAGGAGGATTTGTTCCTAAACTTCTACCCATTAATGGCACACGTGAAGAAATAATGGCTGAAGGGATAAGCTGTTATCAGTTATTTATTCGTGGTTTGCTCGACATTACCGATAATTATGTAGATGGTAAAGTAGTGAAACCCGAACATGTAGTGTGCTTTGATGAAGACGATCCTTATCTTGTGGTCGCTGCAGATAAAGGTACCGCTACTTTTTCTGACATTGCAAATGCGATTTCTTTAGAATATGGGTTTTGGCTTGGCGATGCATTTGCATCTGGTGGTTCAGTTGGCTATGACCATAAGAAAATGGGTATTACAGCCAAAGGAGCATGGGAATCCGTTAAACGTCATTTCTATGAATTGGATATCGATATTGAAAACAATGATTTCACGGCTGTTGGTATTGGTGATATGGCTGGAGATGTCTTTGGAAATGGGATGTTATTGTCCAGACATATTAAGTTAGTCGGTGCTTTTAACAACATCCATATTTTTATTGACCCAAGCCCCAATGCTGAAGCCAGCTGCAAAGAGCGTGAGCGTTTATTTCATTTACCGCGATCAAATTGGACCGATTACGATAAAAATCTGATTTCTAAAGGCGGTGGTGTATTTAATCGAAATGCTAAATCCATTCCCGTCAGTAAAGAAATGCAAGTTGTTTTTGGTATTAAACAGTATGAAATTGAGCCAAATGAATTAATTAAAGCGATTTTAAAGGCTAAGGTTGATTTACTTTGGAGTGGAGGGATCGGTACTTATGTTAAAGCAAGTACCGAATCAAATGCTCATGTTGGTGATCGAACCAATGATGCGACACGCGTCAATGCAAAACAATTGCGGTGTAAAGTCATTGGTGAGGGCGGTAACTTAGGACTAACCCAATTGGCACGAGTTGAGTACTCATTAAATGGTGGAATGGTATATACCGATTTTATTGATAATTCGGGCGGGGTTAACTGTTCTGATAAAGAAGTAAACATTAAGATCTTGCTTAACGGTATTGTCGAAGGCGGGGATTTAACTGCGAAACAACGTAATGAATTATTAGCTGAAATGACTGATGAAGTAAGTAAGCTCGTTCTGCGTGATAATTTCTTACAAACACGAGCAATCAGTTTAACTGCATCACAGCCGCTGCAATCACTGGATTTGCAAAGTCGTTATATCAATGAATTGGAACGAACAGGGAAAATTGATCGGACCCTTGAGTATTTGCCGGATGATAAGGTCATCATGGAACGCAAATTAATGGGTAAAGGTTTAGTGCGTCCTAGTATCGCAGTATTAATGTGTTACAGTAAAACGATTCTAAAGGAGCAAATTTTAGCCTCTGCTGTTCCTGAAGAAAGTTATATGACGCAATTTTTAATCAGCTCATTTCCAAAACCATTGCAAGAGCGTTTTAGTAAGCAAATGCAATCTCATCCATTGAAAAGAGAGATTATTGCAACCAAATTAAGCAACATCATAGTAAATGAGATGGGCTTTACCTATGTTTACAGACTTCAAGATGAAACTGGCGCTCCTGTTTCTGCAATCGTCAAGGCGTATATGATTACCAGAACGGTACTTAATTTAGAGTCTGTTTGGAAACAAATTGAGGAATTGGGTACGCAAATTAGTGCGAAAAAGCAAATTGAAATGATGATGTTTTATGTACGACTTTCACGACGTATTACGCGTTGGTTCTTGCGAAGTCAGCGTAAATCGGTGGATATTTCTGATGTCGTAAAACTATATGCAGAAGGAGTTGTTGAGCTGAAAAAATCGCTGCCTAATATCTTAAGCGAAGAGCGACGAATTAAATACGATGAACATTATCAAGAGCTTATTGATGAAGGAATTCCACCTAATTTAGCTCATGAACTAACGGTGACTCGTGCGTTATTTTCTGCAACAGATATTATCGAAATTGCTTTTAAGCAAGATATGAAAGTTGCTACGGTTGCTGAAATTTATTTTGGAATTGGTGAATTCCTGGATCTGGCATGGATAAGAAAACAAATTATTGTTCACCCGAGTGAAAATCATTGGGAATCTCTATCCAGAGAGGCTTTGCGAGATGATTTAGATTGGCAACAGCGTCAACTCACAGCTGGATTGATTCATTACGATGGTGATAATCCTGATTTACAAGCACGTCTTGTGGCTTGGGGAGAAGCTCATCGTGGATTAATCCAACGTTGGCGCTATATTCTGGTTGATCTAAAAGCCAGTGCAGTGCTTAATTATACGATGTTTTTTGTCGCGATAAGAGAGTTGCTGGATTTGACGCAAACTACGTTACAGTCATATTACTTATATGAACAAGAAGTTTAGTAGAACGATCAATGGAGTAACTTAAGCGAAAATGGCTCGATCTCGCAGCCAGGGTGCAGCGTAGCGGAACCCGTGGTTATATTGATTTGACTCAGAATCTCTGATTCCGCTACGCTACACCCAGGCTACAAGTATCCCTTATGTTGACGCAATCTGGATCCAGTGGACAAGTTATAGGATGTATAAGTGAGAGGGGACTAGGTTTTCATTGTGGATGGTAATCCCCCCATTTTTAACCGAAGCTAAAAGTAGAGGATTAGGCAACTAGTGCCAATTTCTGCCTTGGAGGAATTCCTCCCATAGCAGTATTTGGACGTTCATTGTTGTACGTCAATAACCATTGTGTCGCATGTAGTTGTACCTCAGCAATACTTTGAAATAAATATTGGCAACCAATCATACCTAACCGTACGGTTATACCGTTCAATATAAGCATTTTGTTGTGGGTTTCCTGGTTGAATAAAAATCAATT
>JBOFJV010000180.1:0-5280 GCA_051657005.1 Legionella sp.
TACGATGATGTTGTCATAATTACTCTCCTGTGAAACCGTCAAGTCCACAGCTGTATTTTGACATCATCGTCACTAAATATGAAGGATAAGCCTTGAGAGTCTCACTAGTCAAACTAGTGGTTTACCTGTCTTAAAATTATGCTGTCCCGTATTTAGGCTCAATTTCCGGGAACATTTATACCATCATATTAAATGGCAAAAGTAATGAGCTCGTGCAACCGCCTAAAGAGATTTTGATAACACATCGACCGGTTAAGGCAAGTTATCAACTTAATCACTTTGATTTTCGTGGAATTGAACGACAAGGTGGACGTGCCATGATTGATGTTTCCAGTACTAATGTACCTATCGATGTACAAGAGCATGGTCGAGACGTAGTTGTTAGCTTTTTAAACACCAAAATATCATAATAGTTAATGAAACGCTTTGATGTTTCGGATTTTAGCAGTCCTGTGCAAATGGTGATGTTTCAGCAAGAGGGTAAAAATGCCCATATTACCTTAACCATGAACAGTGATTTTGGTCAGTATGTCTATCAAGTCAATAAAGAATTTATAGTGGATGTATTTCCATTAACACCTGAAGAAATACAACAGGAAAAATTGAAAAATAAAGTGTTTTCGGGAAGAAAAATTTCTTTAAATTTCCAAAATATTAGCATTTGTGCGGTATTGCAATTACTTGCTGATTTTACAGGGATGAATATTGTAGTGAGCGATAAAGTACAAGGAAATATCACCCTTAGATTAAATAATATTCCTTGGGATCAAGCCTTGGATATTATTTTAACCACTCAAGGGTTGGCAAAGCGCCAAACGGGTAATGTGATATTGATCGATTACAAAGCTTATTTTGATAAAATGGAAGCTGATGAGCTAAAAAGCCAACATACGATTCAACGACTTGAGCCTGTGCGCTCCGAGCTCATCCAAATTAATTATGCCAAAGCGACTGATTTGGCGATCTTAATTAAAGACAGACAAAATTCACTTTTATCTGATAAGGGAAAAATCAGTGTTGATACTCGAACGAATACCATATGGATTCAGGACGGGGTTAGCAAATTAAATGAGGTCATGGAATTAATTAAACAACTTGATGTCCCTGTAAAGCAGGTGCTTATTGAGGCGCGGATTGTTGAAGTATCCAAAAATTTTGCTCAAGATTTAGGGATTCGTTGGGGGGGGGCTAAACCGCCCCATTTAAGTGGTACTTTGGCTGGTGCCAACCAAATGGAGCAAGGCGTTACCACACCTAATGTGACACCCTTTACTGATCGATTGAATTTGGATCTCGTTGCTGCTCCTATAACAGGCGCTACCCCTGCATCTGTCGGTATTGCTTTGGAACAGCTTGGTGATAATATTTTACTCGATTTAGAGCGTTCAGCGTTATAAAGCGAAGGGCGTGCAGAATTGATTTCAAGCCCAAGACTTATCACTGCAAACCAGCAACCAGCAGTAATTGATTCAGGTCAGGAAATTCCCTATCAGGAATCGACATCAAGTGGTGCAACGGCAGTGGCCTTTAAAAAAGCAGTATTAAGTTTAAAAGTAGTGCCTCAGATAACTCCTGACAACAAAATTTTAATGGAGTTGAAAATTAACCAGGATACCCCATTACCCCAAACTTTTAATGGAGTGCCTGCGATAGCTACTAAAGAAATTCAGACAAATGTACTTGTTGGCAATGGACAAACGATTGTTCTTGGTGGCATTTATCAACAAGACAAGAGTAAGACAATTACTCGAGTGACCTTTTTTGGACAATTACCTGTAGTGGGGAATTTATTCAAAAACACACAAATTTATTTAACAAATGATTAGTTACTTATTTTTATTACACCTAAAATCATAACGAACTCTTTATCGATTACAACAATTGAAGGTCGAAAACCTGTTGGTTATGTTGAAAAATAAAACGGATTCATTTTTTTGGTGTACACTTTATCTTCTGGGGGGAAGAAAAGTGACGTTGTCATTCAGTTAAGAACTTGGCTTCTATAGTTATTTATGCTTTATTTATACAACGTAATTTGCTTTAAATGAGGCCATCAGAGCCAGAATTAAATAATATAATGCAAATGATTCAAGTAAATGGTTATAAAATATGCCTATTTGTTGTAGAATAATGGGCGGTAATTTCTGACTGCGAGAATAATAATTTATTAATGACGTTACAGTTAAAGAGGTATGTAATAAAAAATGAGCATAGTTAAAGTACGAAATATTTTTCTCATTGGACCCATGGGGGCTGGTAAAAGTACTATAGGCAGTGCTTTGGCAAAGGAGCTCAAGTTAGAATTTTTTGATTCAGATGAAGTGATTGAAGAGCGTGCTGGTGCTGATATATCTTGGATTTTTGATATTGAAGGTGAGGAAGGTTTTCGGCGTCGCGAACAAAAAGTGATCGACGAATTGACTCAAAAAAACAATATCGTATTGGCTACAGGCGGCGGAGTTGTCATCACTCCTGAAAACAGAAATGCCTTAGCAGGGCGTGGTACAGTAATCTATCTTAAAACCTCTTTGCAACAACAATTCGAAAGAACAAAACGTGATACAAAGCGTCCCTTATTGCAAACAAATGATCTTGAAGGAAGATTGGAATCATTAAGAGATGAACGTGAGCCTTTTTACGATGAGTTGGCTGATGTCAGTTTTGAAACAGATAAACTAACGGTCAAAGCGGTTGCGAATAATATAATAAAATATATTTATGGCGAACTTTGATGTTTATGATCAGATTGATGTTTCTTTCCCTGAGCATCAATATCCTATAGTGATCTGTCGCAATGGTTTGCAAAGCCAGACTTTTTTACAAACTATTGCGACCTCTCCACAGGTTCTTATTGTCACGAATCAGACCATTGCTCCATTGTATTTAAAATACGTTCAAGATGCCTTTGCTCAAGTTCAATGTGATGTCATCATTTTAAAAGATGGTGAACACCATAAAAATCAACAAAGTCTATTTGCTATTTATGATGCATTAATTCAACACAAACATCATCGGGATACGACTCTGGTGGCTTTAGGTGGAGGGGTGATTGGTGATATGACAGGCTTCGCTGCGTCAACTTATCAACGCGGTGTTAAATTTGTACAGATACCTACCACTTTATTAGCACAAATAGATGCTGCAGTTGGCGGGAAAACAGCAATCAATCATCCTTCGGGCAAAAATATGATTGGTAGTTTTTATCAACCACATGCTGTAGTTATAGATTTAAATACGCTAAATACGCTTCCTGAAAGAGAGTTTCGTGCCGGTTTGGCTGAAATGATCAAATATGGACTGCTAGCAGGAGAGCATTTTTTTAAACAGCTGATTGATTCACTGCAGCACGGTTTAACTGCGAATCATCCCACTTTACCTCAGTTAATCGCTGAATGTTGTCGTATTAAAGCGCAATTTGTTGAGGCTGATGAGAAAGAAGTAGGTCAACGTGCTTTGTTAAATTTGGGACATACTTTTGCCCATGCTTTAGAAACATACACGCATTATCAGCAATGGTTACATGGTGAAGCGGTCGCTATAGGATTATATTGTGCGGCGGTTTTATCTTATAAAATGAATTTAATTGATGTATCGTTGGTACAACAGATAGAGCAAATATTAGACTATGCAGGTTTACCTCATAAAATTCCAAATACGATTGATATTAAAAAGCTTATCGAGTTGATGTATTTGGATAAAAAAATAAAAAATAATCATTTACGTTTTGTGTTAATTAAAAAAGCAGGTGATTGTTATCTTGAGGCTGGAATAACAGAAGATTGTTTGTATAATGCACTTGTTGAGGCTGTAAGAGGAGAGTAAAAATGAAAGAGGGAGTGATTCAGTCTGAGTTAGCTGCTGTAATTCAACCAAGAGTGTTGTTTAAACCTGGGTCTTGGCTAGCGAAGATTGACTTCATTAATCATTTGATTATTTTTAATAATGTACTCATTACGGTTTTATCTGAGAAAGAAGGTGGTAAAACTTCATTTGGCACTTTGTTGCAAAGTAATTTGGATCCGCAAATCAAATCGGTTCCTATGACGGTTAAGCCTCCATGTAATAGAGAAAATGTAATTAAAGAAATTGCGACTCAATTACATCTTAATCAAGATGAAAATACAGACATTACATCTATAGTGGCACAAGTTAATGAACGTAAAGCTCATGTATTATTATTGATTGATGATGCGCAACATTTGCCAGAGTATTTAATTAAAGAGGCAATGCTTGCCATAAAAAATCAAGAAAATTTTAGTTTTTTTCATCTTTGTCTCCTCTCAGATTATTCAGTCGTTGCGACGCTTAATCAATTAACCGCTTCATTTTTTGATAATTTAGTTCATACCATTGAATTGGGTTCATTAAACGAAAGCGAGACAAGAACATATGTGTTACAACGCGCGATGACCGCGCATGTAATTAGTAAACCTCTTACTGATGTGCAATTTAAGTAGTTTTATCAATTGACCAAAGGAAATGTCGCAAAGATCAACAGTAATTTAGAAGGATTTGTATTTAAGTGCTCTAGCCAAAAGAAAAAAGATCCAATGAACTTAGTGAAAAAAGCGAGTATTGCAGCCAGTGTGGCTTTGATCGCTGGTTTTGTTGGTTTTTATCTTTCCCAATTCTATGATTTCTTTCCCGGGAATCACTCAAAGGCTGAGTTATACACAACACAAAATGAAGAGACCGTTACTTCAGAAATAACATCACCGACACAGGCTGTACAATTGGTGAGTCATATCGCTTCCTGGCAAGATTCTTCAACACGCCAATTGGTCTACTCTTCATTACCTAAAAAGCAAAGATTAACGGAGCTTGAGGATGATGACGAGCCCAGTAATACGGTTGCTCTTGTTGATAAAGTTGTAGTGATTCCTAAAATTCAAGTAAAAAATTGGCTCTACACCAATTAAGGGGGCACTTTAATCAAGTCAGACCGCACCAGCAAAGCAGGTGTCTTGACGGTGGTGAGCAGCCCCAAGGTCTGCCGGCGATTAGTTCAAACTAACTTTAAAAATTACCTTTCTCATCAGCACCGCTCGTTTTATCGAGCTGCGCCTGATTTTGAATATATTCCCTAAGTTTAGATTCCTCAAAACCCACGGTAGAAACAGCATAGCCACGAGCCCAGAAGAGCTCGCCGTTAAAATTACTTTTCCTGCCACCAAATTGTCGCGCAACCGCAATAGCACTTTTTCCTTTGATGTATCCAATAGCTTCGGAAACTGAATATTTTGGCGGTATACTAATCAGCATATGCACATGGTCTTGAAC
>JBOFJV010000181.1:0-3346 GCA_051657005.1 Legionella sp.
GAGATTCTGGTACTCTCATCACGTTGCCTCAACAAATGCAAAATCACCCATCGGCCTTCCCCATGTACTTGGTTTTCCCAAGCTCAGAGTACTATGCCTCATCTGACTCCCTATCTTTTAATTTTCGCCATCTCAACTCCCTCGTTTTTAAACTTGTCGGTTGATACTCACCTCCTTTTGATAGCGGATAGGGCCTCCCACGTTTACACTATCGCTTTCGTTGCACGCCATACTCTCAGACTCAGGAGGCGGCGAATGATTCAAACCGATTTATTATCTCATTCACTGTTGCCTTCAGGTATCAAAAGACCATGGGCCACCTCTCATACTAAACTTAACGGAGCTCAATCACTTCAACCTTGCGGCTTACGGCTTACAACTTCCTTTGCCTACTCTTAACCATACGCGTTACCACATACAGCCCAATGCTAAGTACGAAATGCGCTCGATCGCGCTTTCCCGGTAGCACTTTCAGCTACTAGCGGTCGTGCACTCTCGTGGCGCACTTCAATTTTTTTCTAAATATAGTTCGTTCACCACTGTACGACACGCAGTGGCGTATAGGGGTGAGTAGTTACCCTTTGAGAATGATGTTTTTTCCTTCGCGTAAGCCTTTAAGTAACGCCGATGTCGATTGATTAAATTCAAAACGCAGTTTTTGCTCATCGAATTTTGCATCAAGTCGCTGTAATAAATCAGAAGCTTTGCATTCGGAAACATCAATGACCATCCACTCGGTTTCTTTGTTTTTTGTATTAAGGCTAATGTGGTGTCTGCATCAGTGCTTTCGATAATTTTGGTGGGGGAGGTTGCGCTTTTATCCCAATCTGATTTGAGTGTACTTTGCTTGCTGTATTCCTTTTGCAATGCAGGGGGCAATTCTACCGCAGGAGCGCAAGAAACATGCAAGCTCACCCCATGTTGTTGGCATTCGGTTAATAAACGACCCCATTCATCCTGGTCCAGGGCGCGAGTTAAATGAACATGTATTGAGGTATCTTTCCCAGCTTGAATACGACCTTGTTGGTGATTGAGTTTTTTGGTTGGTTCATCGTACGTATAACGGCTAAAAAACTCGCCCAAGCGACTGGGATTTATGATGATGGCTTCGGGTGCTGCTTTTTGAGTAACGTGCAGTTTTTTTGCAGCTCATCCCAATTATAGCCCTTGCTTTTAATAATCCTCAAATTGTCAGGTAGCGCAACTTTTTGGCCGGCATGTTCCACATAGCCGAGCAGGGTGGCTTGTTCCCAAAAGCGGACAAAATCCTCATCGCCCCATAAACCATTTTGAATTTCAAGTGTTGTAGCCACTTCTTTTAATGCTTTAACTAAAACACCCTCTTGGTATTCCAGTTGATCGCCATGCAATACCCAACGCCCTAAAAGCTCATCTTCCCAAGTGGGCAAATGGAATAAATTAATGACTTTCTTTGTTTCCGTTGTAGATTCTATTACCGGTAACGAAGGAATTTTTACTTTTAACTGGGCTGCAGAAAGAGGACATTTTTCCACGGTATCAAACCGTGAATAAAAGTCAGAACCTTGGTAACAGTCTGGTTTACTGACGTCCATAAGGCCAATCACCAGGGTATCTTTAGAAACTGGAGTGCCATCCACACGACGTTCTTTATCTAATAAGGTATCGAAGCGAACGATATCTTCTGCAGTAAACGTATCGTAATTAATGAGAATAACAGGTGGCTGTTCTTTATCTTTATTCGCTGTTAGAAAGTCATGTAGAGGTCCCCCTGGCCCTTTACTCATGATTCCCTGATTGCCCTCTCGTTTAATAAAAGCGGAAGAGCAGACCAAATCATCGGGTGAATGCACGTAAAATATCGGTCTTTTGGTTGTTTGGCAGTGATTTTGCAGTGCGAAGCTTAGCCCTTTTAATTGATCGGCTGAGTTGAATTCAATTAACCGTTTTTTTACTTCATCTTTTTGTACGCTCTTTTGGCAATATTCTTCTATCGAGTTGACATGGACCTGGGGTTTTATCCAAGTTTGCAGTTGGCGTTTGTAATGCTCTGTTTCTGGTGCAGCCCTAAGTGTTTCAAGGAGTGTGGTACGTAAACTGGCAGTATCTTGTCTGCTGCTCGGCATCAGGTGAATGATTTGTGCGATACAGGCCTGTTTCTCTATGGGTTTTAAAACCTCGATGCTTTTTTGAATGTCTGTGACAAATTGTTTTCCGGCAACCTCAGCGTATCGCTTCAGCAATTTGAGCGTGAAATCTCGAGTACTGGGGTGATTTAACCCACATAGCCAAGCTGGTTTTCCTTGATTGTCTCTAAGGAATACTCCATTTTCCAAATCAGGTCTTTGGAATTCTTGATTGGCGGGGATCTGCTCCATGATCTTTTGCCTGTTGGCACAATGAATCAGACAGAAAAGGCCTCCTTCGTTAATAAAATCCTGGCAGTTCCTACTGTTTTCATTTTTTAAGAGCACGGGATGAGCATAAGTCAATTCTTTTGCGTTGACGCAGACGAGTTGACCTAAAGAAGTTCTAATAATGTCTGCCAGCTGAGATTTAGAAACATTTTTGACGCCGCCAACAAAATTGGCATCGTATATTTTCCAACTGCCATCCTCATTGGGTTTAACACAAATGGCATGCCAGCTGTTATTAAAAAAGCACGGGCCTTTTAGATTGTAAAGAAAGTCATCCATACCATCGCCAATGAACCAAGTAGTTTTATTGATGTTCAATTGTTTTTGAGCGTTTGGGTTGTTGAGCTGACACGCTTCAACATACTGCCACAGCTTCATGAAGTGCTTGGTCAATTCTGGAGATAAACTTTCTGGTTGTCCATCCCATTGCAATGCACGCTCAAAAAATTGCTCAAATTCTTCTGATTCGGCAGTAAAATAGTTGGCTAAGGCATAGCAGATCCCATTGCGCAGTTTGGGAATTTTATCGAGGTGTTGATTATTTAACGTTAAATACTGGCATAATTTCGGCTCTACACCAATTAAGAGGGCACTTTAATCAAATTAGTCTAGACTAACTCATTGATTTAGCGAACAAAAGGAGATTAAAGTGCCGAAGTCCAATCTTATCCTAAATTTACCTGGATTTTCCATAGTAAAAGTGAGAGGATATCAACCATTAATCCTAGATGTAAGCTATAACAGATTAGCCAGTTGTAGTTATTGTCAAAGTAAGAGCGTACGCAAGAAATCCTCGTATATACGCAGAGTGCATCATGAGTTAATCGGACATCGTCGAAGTATATTAGTATTTAAAGCGTATAAGTTATATTGTTATGCGTGTAGTCGTTATGGTAATCAACAATTCCCAGGCATTAATAAACATCAACGAGCTACCTGGCGTGCACAAG